>JBBKVZ010000474.1:0-4614 GCA_037968715.1 Pseudomonas sp. | reverse complement strand
GTGTCGGCGCATTTTTTGATTGAGCGTGACGGCGTCATCAGCCAGTTTGTCTCATGCTTAGAGCGTGCCTGGCATGCCGGCGTATCGGTGTTTGCCGGCCGAGAAAACTGTAATGATTTCTCACTGGGTATCGAGCTTGAGGGCACCGATGAAATCCCTTTTACTGCTGCGCAATATCAGGCCTTGATTGCCTTGAGCCAACAGTTGATAGCAGGCTATCCGGCACTTACCCCGCAGCGTATTTGCGGCCATAGTGATATTGCACCCGGGCGTAAGACTGATCCGGGGCCGGCATTCGACTGGGCTCGTTTGCATGCAGGGTTGTCCAGTTCGCTCCACCAAGCGTCGAGCAATAAGGAGACATAAATGAGTTTTTTGGTGTTGTTAATGGCGCTGTGGCTGGAGAAGTTTTCGGCGCTGCGTCAGCGTTTGCAGCGAGATGGTTTTTGGCTGCGTCAGCTTGCCAAGGTTGAGTCCAGCTCACGCTTGCAAGCGGCTCCTTGGCTGAGCCTGGCATTCTTAGTGCTGCTGCCGATGTTGCTGCTGGGTGTGTTGTTATTGCTGCTTAAGCCGCTGGCCTACGGCTGGCTGGCGCTGCCGGTGCATCTGTTGGTATTGATGTTCAGTTTGGGCCGTGGCGATGTACTAACCGCCCTTGGGCCTTTTCGGGATGCCTGGCGCCGGGGCGATAGCGAGGCTGCGTACTTGGTGGCCTCGCGTGATTTGGCGGTACAAGCCGATGACCGCCAGCAACTGTTAACGCATGTGCAGGATTACTTGCTTTGGCAGGCCTACCAGAGTTTCTTTGCGGTGATTTTTTGGTATGCCTTGCTCGGGCCGGTGGCGGTGCTGGCATACCGCTTATTGGCCTTGAGCGCTGAGCATGCTCAGCTGCCGGCACTGCGCGAGCGCGCCGAGCAGTTGCGACACAGCCTTGACTGGTTGCCGGTGCGGGTACTCGCCACCAGCTTTGCGCTGGTGGGAAACTTTGTTGCCGTCAGCCGAGTGCTGCTGCATGAGCTGTTGAACGGGCAGATTGGGGCGGCGCAAGTGGTTGCCAGTGCCGGACGAGCTGCGGCGGACACGCCGCCAATAGCCTTGGAAGAAGCCGGTTTGCACACCCTAGATGCACTCTGGCAATTGCTGGTACGTGCCGCGCTGCTTTGGTATGCAGGCTTTGCCCTGTGGGCTTTGCTGCTCTGAGTCAAGCTTAGCGCCGTGGGCGATGGGCTGGATTGGCTGCCGTATACACCTCTATATGTGCGGCCATAACCAGGCAGCGCCACGTACACCGCTGGAGTCGCCGTGCATGGCAGGCAGCAGGCGGGTACGCAGATGGTCGGTAAATACATAGCGTGCTAACAATGGTGGCAGCAATGTGTAGAGTTCGGCGATATTCGACAGCCCGCCGCCCAGCACAATTACTTCTGGATCGATGATATTGATCACGCCTGCCAAGCTGCGCGCCAGTTGGTCTGCGTAACGCTCAAGTGCTTGTTGGGCTGTCGTGTTGCCAGCGTTGGCGGCGTCAATCAGGCCCTCTGCGCTTAGGCCTAAGTTGCTGCGCGCCGCCCAGCCAGGGCCGGATAGAAAGGTTTCGATGCAGTCGTCCCGACCGCAATAACAACGCACCACCGCACCATCGGTGGTTTGTCGGTAAGGCAGAGGGTTGTGCCCCCATTCGCCGGTGATGGCATTGGGGCCTTGCAGCAACTGACGGTTGATGACAATTGCGCCGCCCACACCGGTGCCGAGAATCACGGCGAATACACTAGCGGCGCCAGCACCTGCGCCATCGCAGGCCTCGGAAAGGGCAAAGCAGTCGGCATCATTTGCCAGGCGAATGGGGCGCTGCAGCAAACGCTGCAGATCACCGGTTAGGTCTTGGCCAATCAGGCAGGTGGAGTTGGCATTTTTGATCAGGCCGCTAGTGGGGCAGCGTGCCCCGGGAATGCCGATGCCCACACTGCCACTGGCGGCCAATTGCTGCTCGCAGGCCAACACCAACTCGCAGATAGCTTGGAGTGTTTGTGGGTAGTTGCCTTGTGGCGTAACGCAACGACGGCGCAGCACCTGCACGCCATCTTGTAGCGCAATAATTTCGATCTTGCTGCCGCCCAAGTCGATGCCAAAACACATAGTTGAATGCATGCTTAACCTTAAGTTACAGAGTTATAGGTCGATATCGGGTATACAAGTGGCTACGTTTGCGTACTGCTTTGTCGAAAGGATATTGGCGTGGTAGCGCAGCGCCACACATCCGTCGCCGGTCATATGGCGGTTTGAGAATAATAATGTTAGCAGGAGATGTCTTGTGAAGACCCTGTTGTATCCGGCCATCGCGCTGATGAATCGACTGACTTTTGCTATGAAGTTCAGCCTGATAAGTGTGTTGTTTTTCGTGCCGATGGCCGTGACCAATTATTTCTTAGTGAATGATTCTTATGGACAATACCTGCGCGCCAGCACTGAACTTGGCAGCCTTGATCTTTTGAGCCAAGGTTTGAAAATTCGTCAAGACTTAGAAACCGTGAATGATTTGGCTTTGATCAGTCGCATGCTTGGTGAGGTCAAAGCAACGCAAGCCAATGCGCGCAGCGCGCAGCTTGAGAAGAGCTTGCTCGTCCTATTTACCGGCTTGCAGGCCGTGAGTCACGACCCGCAGGTGATTGCCAACTTTAATGTGCGCCGCGATGAGTTGGTTGCCGCGATGCGTGAGCTGAGTGCACAAGCAGTGCCGTTAAGTAAGCAGGCGCAGGGTGAGGAGCTGCTGGCCAAAGTGCAGTTGCTGATTAAAAGTATCGCTTCGCAGTCGGGCCTCAACCAAGACGATCAAGTGGATGTACGCCAAGTGGTCGATTTGATTCTGACCGCCACGCCTCGGGTGAGCGGAGTGTTGGCTACCGGCCGGGCTATCGGTGCCTATTCCATGGGCCTTGGTTTTCTAGACTCCGGCGCCAGTGCCAAGATGGAAGACACCTTGCTGGTGATGGAAAAACTGCATGCTGAATATGGCCTGACCATTAAAGAAACCTTGGCCGCCAGCCCCTCTGCGCAGAAAGCGTTGGAACTTAGTAGCCGCGCCAGTCAGCAAACCTTGGTGGACTTGGGCAAGGTGCTGGAAGACCAAGTGATCATGGCTGATTCAATGAGTGGCTCTTGGCAGGACTTTTTTGCCCTGATCAGCACCGAGATGGCGAAGACTTATCAAGTTAACGATGATGCGCTGGTTTTTCTAAATACTGAACTGACCACGCGGGTACAGCGTAAAGGTGCTGAAACGGTATTACTGGTGGCCGCCTTGGCGCTGATATTCCTGTTTATCGGTTATCTCTATGGCGGTTTTTATGTCTCAACGCGCACCACGCTAAAAAACCTCGGACGGGTGATGGGCAAGGTTGCAGCCGGCGATATGACGGTTAGCTACCGGGTGCAGAGCCGCGATGAGTTGGGTGAATTGGGCGATGTTTTTAATGACACGGTGCTGAAAGTTCACGACTTGATTGAGCGCGTTGGCCAGACAGTTACCGAGGTGGGGCGTCAGGCTGATCAGGTGGAGCTGGTTTCTGGTGAGAGCAATCAGGCGGTTTCTGGTCAACGCAGCCAAATTGAACAAGTGGCCACGGCCATGAATGAAATGTCTGCCACCGCGCAAGAGGTGGCCCGCAGCGCCGCCGCTGCAGTTGGCAGCGCGCAGAGCGTGAATGACGAAACGGTCAACGGCCGCGTGTTGGTGGATGCTCAGGTGGGCAGCATTCAACGTTTGGCTGGCGGCATCGAGCAGTCGGTGGCGATTATTAATCAGCTGGCATCTGACAGTGCCTCAATCAGTCAGGTGCTGGAGGTGATCAAGGGCATCGCCGAGCAAACCAACTTGCTGGCACTGAACGCTGCGATTGAGGCTGCACGGGCTGGCGAGCAAGGCCGTGGTTTTGCCGTGGTGGCTGATGAGGTGCGTAACTTAGCCAAGCGCACGCAGCAGTCTGCCGGTGAAATTGAGCAGATGATTTCCCAGTTGCAGGGCGGTGTGGCCGCGACCGTGAAGGCCATGAGCGGTAGCCATCAGATGGCTGACGACAGTGTTAATCAGTCGGCCAAGGTCCAGCAGGCGCTGGAAAATATTCTTGGTGCAGTCGGCATGATCGTTGATCAAAATCAGCAGATTGCCACCGCTGCCGAGGAGCAAACCGCAGTAGCCCATGATATTGACCAGAACATCGTGGCGATCAACCAGGCCGGTGAGCGTACCGCTGAGGGCGCCGGGCAAACCGAGAAGGCCAGCCGCGAGTTGTCCAATCATGTGGCACGCTTGCAGCAATTGATTGGTGCTTTCCGGGTGCGTGGGCAGGGTTAGGCTGCGCAGTTCGAGCCAACTGGATTAGTTACAGTTACCCGCCGCGAGGCAGGTTTTTGTTTTTAGCCGCTTGGCCAGCCGAATAACGCGCAGGCATTTTGGCTGCTGGCACTGGCCAGCTCGCAGGGGCTTAGGCCTTTGAGTTCGGCGAGGTTGGCGCAAATATCCGCTAAAAACTCCGGGCTGTTGCGCTGTTGTGGATGCATGGCTGGAGCCATGTCTGGGCTGTCGGTTTCCAGCAGCAGAGCCTCCAGCGGCAG
>JBBKVZ010000473.1:0-3715 GCA_037968715.1 Pseudomonas sp. | reverse complement strand
TCAGCACTAGGCAGGTCCTCGTGGGGCAGAAAAAACGCTGAGCCACGCGTGCGTAAAGGCTCAAGGGGCGCGCAGTGTAACGGCAAAAAAGCAGCTTGCTAATAGCCCTTTTGCGCCATTAAACGCTGGATTGGCGACCTTTATTGTTTGTCGTGCAGCATCGCGCACAACAACGCCAAAGATATTGCACAAACCGCCGACTCAGCCCGCCTGCTCGGCCAAATAACGCTGCAGCGCATGCAATGAGTCGGGACAAAACGGCTGCTGCGCAGTCGCTGCCAATACCGCATCGAGGGCCAGAAAACGTGCTTGCAGCACCTCTTCTGGTTGCAGTCGCAAGGGCGCATCGGAGTGCGCGGAAAATACCGCACACCACAGTCGGTTGTCGGGCTGTTCGAACAAGAAACGACCATGTTCATGCAGCACGACCCCGGCAACCCCCAACTCCTCGGCCAGCTCGCGTGCGGCCGACTCGGCATAGCTTTCGTCCACCTGCACCATACCGCCGGCAGCCACATCCCAGTATCCGGGATACAGCGCTTTGCTCAGGGTGCGTTGATGCACACACAGCTCGCCAGCCATATTGAACAGCAGAATAAAGGTGCCACGACCAATCAGCCCGCGCGCGCGTAACTCGGCGCGCGGCACACTGCCGAGCAGTTGGTCGGCCTCATCGACCCACGCAACCAGTTCGGCATCAGAGGCCGCCCGATGGGCAACCTGCAAAGCACTTAACGACATGCCTTAACCCTGAGTCAGCAGGGTGCGCAGGTCGATAATCGCCGCGTTAGCCCGGGAAATATAATTAGCCATAACCAGCGAATGGTTAGCCAACACCCCGTAACCGCTGCCATTCAGGATCATCGGACTCCACAGTGGCTCTTGCGCCGCCTCCAGCTCACGGATGATCTGGCGGACGCTAACAGTGGCATTTTTCTTCGCCAATACGTCGGCAAAATCCACCTCAATCGCACGCAACAAGTGCGACAAGGCCCAAGCCTGACCCCGGGCTTCGTAGAACACGTTGTCGATCTGCAGCCACGGCGTCTGCACCACTTCTTCACTGAGCTGTGGGGTTGCACCAGCTACAAGCTCTTCGGCGCCTTTCACGTCGGTATTCAAGCGCACCCGGCCAACACTGGCCGACAAGCGCTGCGACAAGGAACCCAAGCGAGTGGCGACATCGCCCAGCCAGTTATTCAGGTTATCGGCGCGGGTATAAAACTGCGCATTCGATTGGCTCGGATCAGACAACCGCTGCAGATAACGGTTTAGCGACTTAATGCCCTCGCCGTACTCCTGCTCGGTGGCCGGCAATGCCCAGCTTTTATTGTCGAAGTTAAAACGCGGCTCAGCTTTGGCCAAATCTGGGTCTTCGGTGGACTGCGACTGCGAGCGGGAAAAGTCTTTACGCAACGCCCGCGACATATCGCGCACCTGCACCACTACGCCATATTCCCAGCTAGGCATGTTGTCGAGCCATAGCCCTGGTGGGGCGAGGTCGTTGGACAAATAGCCGCCATCTTTATTGAGTAAGGTCGAGGCCACAGTTTTCAGGGTTTCCACCGTGGTGTAACCACTCACCAATGGCCGCTGGGCTTTTTCGGCCGCCGCTTGCGCCTGCTGCTGCACCGGGAAAATTGCCGGCTCCTGACTCCAGTACCAACCGATCACTCCGGCGCCCAGCAAATACACACAAAGCAAAATGCCCAATGCGCGGCTTAGCCAAAGCCCACCAAAATAGCTGCGCACATCGTCGACCGAGTCGTCGACCCGATCACGCAGTTCGGTTTTGCGATTCTTCCAGTCCAACATATTCAAGTCCTTTACTGAGCAAATGAAATAGCCCGAGCCACTGCAGCTGAACGGCGCACTTAGCCACCACTATAAGGGATGCGCGAACCGATGAGCAGCGCGGCGCGGCAAACTTAGTAGTCGAAAGACCCGCTGCATACGCACTAAGTGCCGAGCAAAAACCGACAAATGCATGACGCCAATTGACCGACGGCGTAAATCACGGTACCTCTAGCTGCTAGCATATCGCCACCAGCCGTGCGCCCTAACCACCTCATAACCACAAGCAGACCATGCTCGATCAAGAAGATCCCAACAGCGACCGCCTCAAGCATCACTTTGCCCGGCGGGTCATCCACCAAGCACGGCTAACTCTTGAGGTTTGGCAGCGCTTGCAGCGCGGCGCGTGGAATGCCGAGGAAATGGCCGAGCTGGTCGAGAACAACGAGCTGTTGCGACGATACGCGCAGCGCTTTGCACAACCAGAACACAGCCAGTTGGCCGAAGGCATTGCTAGCTGCCTGCGGGCGGTAGGCGAAAATAACGGCCGCCTGAATAGCCAGCTGATCGGCGAACTCAACCTGCTGATGCAGCGCCTGTCACGCACCGGCCTGCGCCACACTGACCAGTTCGAGCAGACCTTACTGCCAGCGTTGCGCAAACCCATCTACATCGCCCTGCATGATCACCAGCAAGCAGAGCGCCTAAGCCTGCAGCTGCGCTCATTTGGTTTACTGACCGAGGTGCTGGAGACCTTCAATGGTTTTCGCTCAGCAATGGCCGAACGCCACCCAGCAGCGATTATTCTCGACATTAATTTCGCTGGCGCTGACAGCGGCTTAAGCCTCGCTGAAGAGGTGCAAAGTAGCCGCGCCGAAAAACTACCCATTCTGTTTTTCAGCCAGCAAGAAGCTGGTACGCAAACCCGCCTGCGTGCGGTCCGCGCCGGCGGACAAAGCTTTCTCATCGGCACGCTGGACGCCTCCAGCCTGCTCGAACACATCGAGACGCTAACCCTCAGCGGCCACTATGAGCCTTACAAGGTGCTGATCGTCGACGACTCGCGCGCCCAAGCCACCTACACCGAGCGCACCCTGAACAGCGCAGGAATTCTCACCCGCACCCTCACCGACCCCGCTGGAGCCATGTGCGCGCTGGCAGAGTTTCTGCCCGACCTGATCATTCTCGACATGTACATGCCCGCATGCAGCGGCACCGAACTGGCCAAAGTAATTCGCCATAACGACCGCTACGTCAGCGTGCCGATCATCTACCTGTCGGCCGAAGACGACCTCGACAAGCAGCTCGATGCCATGAGCGAGGGCGGCGACGACTTTCTCACCAAGCCCATTAAGCCCCGCCATTTGATTGCTACCGTGCGCCAGCGGGCCATCCGCGCGCGTAATCTGCATGCGCGCATGGTCCGCGACAGCCTCACAGGGCTGTACAACCACACGCATATTCTGCAATTGCTGGATGACGCCCGCATCCGCGCTGAACGCAACGCCCAGCCATTAAGCTTTGCCATGCTTGATATCGATTTTTTCAAGAAGGTCAACGACACCTACGGTCACCCGATGGGCGACCGAGTGATCAAAAGCTTGGCAATGTTTCTCAAGCAACGACTGCGTAAAACCGACTACATCGGCCGTTACGGCGGCGAAGAATTTGCCGTAGTGCTGCCCGATACCGATGCAGCCACCGCGCTACTGGTGCTCGAAGAGATTCGCCAGCGCTTTGCCGAAATCTGGCATCCCGCCTATCCGCAAGACTTGTCCTGCACCTTTAGCTGCGGGATTGCCGAGCTGAGCGCGCATGACGACAGCAAAGACCTCTCCAAACACGCCGACCAAGCGCTCTACAGCGCCAAACACGCCGGGCGCAATCGCAGCGAAATCTTTACCCGCTGAACGCCCACGGT
>JBBKVZ010000472.1:0-2942 GCA_037968715.1 Pseudomonas sp. | reverse complement strand
GCGCTGGCGGCGAGCCGGTTGCGGACAAAACCGACAAGCGCGCCCAGCGCCAAGCCGCCGCAGTGTTGCGTCAGCAACTGGCGCCGCACAAGCGTGAGGCCGAAAAGCTAGAAAAGGCCTTGGGGCAGCTGCATGAACAGCTTTCCGTGGTCGAAGGTAAGCTCGGTGAGGCGGCGATTTACGAAGCGGCGAGTAAAGACCAGCTGCGTGATGCGTTGGCTGAGCAAGCGCGGCTGAAAGCCCGTGAAAGTGAGCTGGAGGAGGCTTGGATGGCTGCTCTGGAACAGCTTGAAACACTTGAGCAGCAATTGGCTCAAGTTGATTAGCAGCAGCTGTAGTTTAATTCGCAACTTTTTTAAAATTCTACTATCGAGGCATTAACACATGGAATGGCTGACGAACCCCGAAATCTGGGTTGCCTTTCTTACCCTGACGGCACTTGAGATCGTTCTCGGTATCGACAACATCATCTTTATCTCGATTCTGGTCAGCCGCTTGCCCAAAGAGCAGCAGGCCAAGGGTCGCTTCTTCGGCTTGGCGCTGGCGATGGGCACGCGGATCTTGCTGCTGCTCTCGATTACCTGGGTCATGCAGCTCACCAATGACTTGTTTACGGTCTTTGCTCAGGGTGTTTCCGGGCGCGATTTAATCTTGTTCTTCGGTGGTTTGTTTTTGCTCTTCAAGAGCAGCACGGAGATCTTCACCAGTCTTGAGGGTGAGGAACATGCGGCCGAGACGGGTGGCAAGGCGCGCGGCTTTATGGCGGTGATTCTGCAAATTGCGGTGATCGACATCATCTTCTCTCTCGACTCGGTGATTACCGCCGTCGGTATGGTCTCGCATGTACCGGTGATGGTTGCGGCGATCATTATCTCGGTCCTGGTAATGATGTTGGCAGCGGGTACGATCAGCGACTTTATCGAGAAGCATCCGTCGATGAAGATTCTCGCATTGGCGTTCCTGATCATGGTCGGCACCCTGCTGGTGGCTGAGGCCTTTGATGTGCACATGCCTAAGGGTTATCTGTACTTCGCCATGGCGTTCTCACTGGCGGTAGAAGCGATCAATATTCGCATCCGTGGTGCGCGGGCTAAACAAGCCAAGCCAGTGGTGCTGCACAAAGACCAGCCGGACTAACATCCGCGCGGATGTATCTGGATTGCTGAACGGGTAGGCTGAAAAGCCTACCCGTTTTTATTTATGGAGTTGGCGATGCTGTTGGAAACATGGTGGGTGTTTTTCGCCGCTTGCTGGGCGATTAGTTTGTCGCCGGGCGCGGGTGCGATTGCGTCCATGTCCAGCGGCCTGCATTACGGTTTCTGGCGGGGCTACTGGAATGTGCTTGGGCTGCAGCTGGCGCTAGTGCTGCAAGTGCTGATTGTCGCGGCGGGTGTCGGTGCTTTTCTCGCCGCCTCAGAATGGGGATTTGCCGTCATCAAGTGGTTTGGTGTGGCCTACTTGTTATGGCTGGCTCGTTTGCAATGGCGCGCTTTGCCAGTCGACTTGCAGGCGGCGGCAAGTACGCACGGCCCCGGTCAGCCATTGAGTTTGCTGGTGCGCGGCTTTCTGGTGAATGCCAGCAACCCTAAAGCGCTGGTGTTTATTCTGGCCGTACTGCCGCAGTTTCTGCGCCCGCAGGCACCTATGGCGGAGCAATATCTAGTGATGGCGTCGACCATGATTGCCGTCGACTTAGTGGTCATGGGCGTTTACACCGGTTTAGCCGCCCGCGTATTGCGCGCCCTGCGTACGCCGCGCCAGCAGCGCTTGATGAATCGCACCTTTGCCGGGCTGTTTGTCTTGGCCGCACTGTTATTGGCCGGCTTGCGTCAGGTGAGTTGAAACAGCTGTGACAACCCGTCACAAGCGTTTGTCTTGAGTCGTCAAAGCGAGAAGCGGATAATTAATCAATTCGATTCTCATTTGGGTTTGGCTATGTCTTCTCGTCTTTCTCGCTGGATCTTCTTACCGCTGTTGAGCCTGTTCTGTTGCAACCTGTACGCCAGCCCTGCAGAGCCCTCGGCGCGGGCTTTGCACTTGCTCGGCTACCTGAGTGCGGACTACCCCGCGACAGTGGCTGCGGGTGAGGTGGTGGATGCCGGTGAGTACCGCGAGCAATTGGAGTTTCTCGGGGTTTTGCAGGAGCTGCTGCTGAGCCTGCCGGCAAACAGCCAGCGTGCCGAGCTAGAAACCGGTGTGATGCAATTGCGTCAGGCCATTGAGCAGCGTGCCGACGGCGCTGTGGTGTCGGTGCAGGCGCGGCACTTGGCCACGCGTTTACGTGAAATCTATCAGCTCAGCCTGCTGCCCTCGATGACTCCTGACCCACAGCGTGGGCAAGTGTTATACGCCGAGAATTGCAGCGTGTGCCACGGCGTAAATGGCGCCGGCGATGGCCCGGCGGGCATTGGTATGCAGCCTGCACCGGCTAACTTGCAGGCCGCCAAGCGCCTCGACAATCTGAGTCTGTATGACCTGTTCAATACCCTCGGCTTGGGTATTGATGGCACTGAGATGGCGTCCTTTAGTGACCAGTTAGATGAGCGCCAGCGTTGGGACTTAGCCAGCTACATCGCCGGTTTCAGTGCCGTGCCGGCAGCTGCCGCCGGCGCCACTTTCACCTTAACTGAATTGGTTGAGCAAACCCCGGCGCAAGTGCAGGCCAGCCAAGGCGTCGCCGCTGCCGCCAGTTTCCGTGCCTTGCGGGCTAAGCCACCGTTGAGCCAGCGCGGCCCGCAACAGCTGATTGAACACACCCAGCGGACCCTAGATAAGAGCTTGGCGGCTTACGCCAATGGCGAGCGCGAGCAAGCTTACGACTTGTCGGTGGGGGCTTATCTGGAGGGTTTTGAGCTGGTTGAAGGGGCGCTGAATAACCTTAAACCAGAGCTGCGTAAAACCACCGAAAAAGCCTTGATGGCTTATCGACAAGCGCTGCAAGA
>JBBKVZ010000471.1:0-2726 GCA_037968715.1 Pseudomonas sp. | reverse complement strand
ATCAACCCCTTTGCGCCGAAGGTTTGCGAGCCGGTTAAATACGTGTGGTTTCGTGCTGATGGCACGTTGCCGGACGACCCGCAGCTGCACAAATACTTGCTGGCTTACGCCTCGGATTTTAACCTGCTGACCACCTCGATGCAGCCACACGGCGTGTCGGTGTTCCAGAAATTTATGCAGGTGGCCAGTCTCGATCATTCGCTGTGGTTCCACGCCAACCTGCGCATGGACGACTGGTTGCTGTATGCCATGGACAGCCCGTGGTCGGGCAATGCGCGCGGTTTTTCCCGTGGCAGCATCTTCAATCGCGCCGGCCAGTTGGTGGCTTCGGTGGCGCAAGAGGGCCTGACCCGCCAGCGTGAGGACTGGAAATAATGTGGCAGCACAGCCGTCATTGGGTGTTTGACATGGACGGCACCCTGACGGTGGCGGTGCATGATTTCGAGGCCATCAAGCGGGCGCTGGCTATTCCGCAGAGCGACGACATTCTGCAACACTTGGCCGCCTTGCCGACTGCCGAAGCCGCCGCTAAACATGCTTGGTTACTGAGCCATGAACGTGAGTTAGCTGAGGCTGCGCAAGCGGCGCCCGGCGCGGTGCAGTTGGTTCGTGAGCTGCAAGCGCGCGGCTGTCGGTTGGGGATTCTGACCCGCAACGCCCAGCCTTTGGCCCTAGTGACTTTGCAAGCGATTGGTTTGGCCGACTGTTTTGCCAGCGTTGATGTGATCGGCCGCGATGAAGCACTGCCCAAACCCGACCCCGCCGGTTTGCTGCACTTGGCGCAGCAATGGCAGGTGGCGCCGAGCGCCTTGGTGATGGTCGGCGACTACCTGTTCGACCTCGAGTGTGCCCACGCGGCCGGCGCCTCTGGGGTGCTGGTCAACTTACCGGACAACCCTTGGCCGCAGGTCAGCGTCGGTTATGCCCGTGATTGCGCTGAGCTATTGCGCCAGTTGAGTTAAGCGCTGGAGCCATTCGGTAAGAGCTGGAACGCCGGCCGTAGGATGGTGTGGAGCGCAGCGATACCCATCAGCGGTCTGCACATCATCGGCTGCCTGATGGGTATCGCCAGCTCAACCCATCCTACGGTGCTGTTGCGTAAGCTCAATTCGCCAGCGCTTACAGGCTGCGCGCCTTGAAGGTGTCGCACTGATTGACCTGGCCCTGCGCGAAGCCGGTTTTAAACCAACGCACACGCTGCGCCGAGGTGCCGTGGGTAAAGGCATCTGGCATTACTTGGCCTTGGCTTTGTTGTTGTAAGCGGTCGTCGCCGATGGCGTTGGCGGCGTTCAGGGCTTCTTCCAAGTCGCCCGGCTCCAGCCATTGCAAGCGCTGCTGGGCGTGATGCGCCCAAACGCCGGCGAGGCAGTCGGCCTGCAACTCCTGACGTACCAGTAAGCCGTTATCGCCTTGCATGCGCTCACCGCGCTGGCGGGCGGCCTGCATTTTTGCCGACACGCCGAGCAAGGTTTGTACGTGATGGCCCACTTCATGGGCAATTACATAGGCTTGGGCAAAGTCGCCGGCGGCGCCAAAGCGTTGCTCAAGTTCGCGAAAGAAACTCAGGTCCAGATACACCTGACGGTCGCCGGGGCAATAAAACGGCCCGCTCGCAGCGCTGGCCATGCCGCAGGCTGAACGCACGCTGCCATTGAACAGCACCAGGGTCGGGTCTTGGTATTGCCGGCCGGCTTGCTGAAAAATTTGCCGCCAGGTGTCTTCGGTGTCGCCGAGTACCGCCCGGACAAAGTCGGTTTGTGGGTTGTTGGCCGCCGGTTGCGCGCTGCTGGAGCGCGGCTGCGGCGCTTGGCCGGCGAGCTGGCCGAGAATCTGCAACGGGTCTTGGCCGGTAATCAGCCCGAATGCGACCACCAGCACTACCGCGCCGAGGCTCAGGCCCTTGCCTCCGGGACGAAAGCCACCGCCACCGCTTGAACCACCACTGACCACGTTATCGCTGCGTCGCGCGCGTTTCCATTGCATGGCTAACTCCTCAAAATAGGCGGTTGCCAGCGTTGCGTGCGGGCAACTGCTGACAAATATTGCGCAGGTTAGCCCAATTGGCTCGCTTCGATCAGCAGTTCGGCGCAGGCCACTAAGTGCACATGGCCGCCCACGCTAACCTTGCCATCCACGGCCACGCACACATCTAAGCGGCTGGGGCGCTGCACAAAACGTCCCTGTTGCAGGCTAAAAGCTTGCCCAGCAGCGCGCACGCCATGCTGCACTAGGTAGGCCGCCACGGGGCCGGCGGCGCTGCCGGTAGCGATGTCTTCCACCTGCCCGGCGGGGTCCCAAGTGCGGCCTTCTAGGTGGTCGATGTCGAGTAGGTACACAAAGCTCGCGCCGCAGCTCAGCAACTCAACATCTAGCTGGCGGCACTGCTTGGCTTTGGCCAGGCCCGCAGCGCTGACGGGCAGCAATACATAGGGCAAGCCAGTGCTGACTACTTGGGCTGGGTAACGGCTGTCTATCTCGCTGGTCTCTAGACTAAATGCGGCAGCAAATTCGGCGGCTTCGTTGGCTGACAAGACATGGCCGAATTCAGGCTGACCTTGGTCCATCTGCGCGTAAAACCCCTGCGCGTGCCGCTGGCTGCGGATCTGTACGGTCTTGCTGGGCAGCTGCAGCGTCCACTGGGCGTGCTCGGCTTGGCTGTGCAGGTGATGCAGCAAGGCGGCGGCACCAATGATTGGATGGCCGGCAAAGGGCAGCTCTGCTTCCAT
>JBBKVZ010000470.1:0-6964 GCA_037968715.1 Pseudomonas sp. | reverse complement strand
GAACTTAAATTCTGGGCGATCAGGAACTGAGTATGACTACCAAGGAAATGCACTACGGTCTGGATGACAAAACGGTCATTCTTAATCGCAACGGCGAAAGCCAAGCACAGAGCCCGCTGACCGACTTCAGCACCGCGCCTAAGTTTGAGCAGTTAGAGGAGCGGATGATCTACGCCGCCCGCCTGCGCCCGGCAGAAACCTTCAATATCAGCCTTAACCCCTTGGTGGCTGCGGCTTCCACCTTGCTTTCGGAAGTGGTGCGCCTCAAGCACAGCCCTGAGGCTGAAGACTTCAACCAGCTCAATCAACAACTGAGCAGCGCCATCAAGTTATTTGAACACCGCGCCCTGCACGAAGGCGCCGAGAGCAGTCAGGTGATGGCCGCTCGCTATGTGCTCTGCACCGTGCTCGATGAAGCGGTGGTGACCACACCTTGGGGCAATGAAAGCGCCTGGTCACAAATGAGCCTGCTGAGCAGTTTTCACAACGAAACCTTCGGTGGCGAGAAGTTTTTTCAGCTGCTGGAGCGTTTGTCGCGCAACCCGGTCAAGCACCTGCCGATGCTCGAGCTGATGTACCTGTGCCTGTCGCTGGGTTTTGAGGGCAAGTACCGGGTAATGCCGCGCGGCATGCTCGAACTGGAAGCCTTGCGCGACAGCCTGTACCGGCAAATTCGCCAGTTGCGCGGTGATATCCCACGGGAGATTTCGCCGCACTGGCAGGGCTTAAAAGACAGCCGCCGGCGCCTGGTGCGCATCGTGCCGTGGTGGCTGGTGGCGATTTTCACCCTGGTCAGCCTAACGCTGATGTACGCCGGTTGCAGCTGGGTACTCAGCGAGCAACGCGACACTGTCTTGCAGTCTTATCAACCGCTCGATCCGCTCGCGGTCGATTCACAGTCGTTACAAGGACGTTAATACCATGAAGGATTTCTTTGCCAAACTGGGCCGCTTTTTTCGCCGCACCTGGGTCTGGAGCCTCTGCCTGGTGCTGGTCTGCGCCCTGTTGGTGTGGTTCGTAGGGCCGCTACTGGCGGTCAATGATTACAAGTTCTGGGAGTCAGCCAGCAGCCGCTTAGTCAGCATTAGCCTGCTGTTTTTGCTCTGGGGCCTGTGCATGGTGTTTGCCAGCTGGAAGGCCGGCGTACGCAAAAAAGCCGATGAAGACGACGCCGATGCCCAAGAGCGGCTGCGCCGCGACGGCATGATCAGCGAAGAGCACCTGGAGCTGCGCAAGCGCTTTAAAGACGCCCTGCACACCCTGCGCCGGTCCAGCCTGTATCGCGGGCGCAGTGAACGCTGGCGCAACGAGTTGCCCTGGTACTTGTTGCTCGGCCCCGAAGGCAGTGGCAAAACCTCGCTGCTGGATTTCTCCGGTTTGGACTTTCCGCTGAACAAAGCCGACAGCCAACGGTTGACCAAAAACGTCAGCGGCACCCGCTATGCCGACTGGTATTTTGCCGATCACGCGGTATTGATCGACACCGCCGGCCGTTATCTGACCCAAGCCGATGCGCAAGTGGATGCCAGCGCCTGGGACAACCTACTCGGTCTGCTGCGCAAACGCCGCGCCCGACCATTAAATGGCGTACTGGTGAGCATCCCGGTTGAGCAGCTGCAAGGTGGCAGCGAACAAGCGTTGGAGGCTCTGGCGCGCCAGACCCGCCAGCGCCTGCATGAAATCAACCAACGCTTGGGCGCCGACGTGCCGGTGTATTTGGTGCTGAGCAAGGCCGACAAGGTGTTGGGTTTTGATGAGTTCTTCGATCAGCTGTCCCGTGAGGAAAGCGATCAGGTGCTCGGCGCCAGCTTTCGTAAAGAGCAAGACAGCACCGATGTGCAGGTGGTGCGGGCCGAGTTCGAAGAACTGCTGCGCCGCCTCAACAGCCAAGTTATTTTGCGCATGCACCAGGAGCGCGACACCCAACGGCGTGGCCGGATTCTCGATTTCCCGCATCAACTGGGGCAAATCGGCGAGCGCCTGTGCCTGTTCGTCGAACTGGCCTTCACCGGCAACCGTTATCAACGGGCCAGCCAACTGCGCGGTTTCTACCTGACCAGCGCACCGCAACTTGACCAACAACTGGACCCAAGCACCGCCGGCATCGGCCGTAATTTCGGCTTGGCCAACAGCGCCCTGCCGACCTTTCGCACCGGTCGCGCACGCTTTATCAACCAACTGCTGAGCCGGGTAATCTTCCCCGAAGCTGAACTGGCCGGTCTCGACAAACGTGAAGTACGCCGTATCGACTGGGGTCAACGCGCTATGTACGCCGCCGCCTTCGGTTGCCTGGCGGTGCTTGGAGTGTTTTGGGCCAACGGTTTCTCTGCCAACCATGAGCGCCTCGAGCAATTGCGCACATTGGCCCTGCAACAAAGTGAGCAGCAGCAAGGTATCAGCCCCCACGACGATGCCCTTCCGACCCTTAAAGCGCTAGACAGCAGCTACGCCGCGACGCTGGTATTCCCGCCCGTAGAAGCCGCACCTTATGTGCAGCGCGGCGGTTTGTATCAAGGCGAACAGGTCGACCCGGCCGTGCAACAGGCTTACCGCCACACGCTAGAAACCGTGTTGCTGCCGCGCGTCGGCCAGCAACTTGAAGCCCAGGTGCGGGCCAATCTGAGCGACCGTGAACGCCTGCTTAACAGCCTGCGCGCCTACCTGATGCTTAACCTCACCGAGCGCCGCGATGCCGGCTTTTTGCAAGAGTGGTTAGCCGCCGATTGGTCGCAACGTTACAGCGGCAACAATGCCGGTCAACAAGGCCTCAATCAGCACTTTGCGCGATTATTGGCCGAGCCGTTTACGCCTTACCAATTAAACACCGCACTGGTGGAACAGGCCCGCAAGCAATTGCGCAGCGAGTCTCTGGCCAATGTGGTGTATCGCATGCTGCAGGAGCAAGCCCGCAGCATGCCGGAGTACAGCCTGGAGCAGAAACTCGGCGACCCGGGCAGTGTGTTTAGCGGCAGCGACTACAGCTTCCCGGGGTTTTACACCCAGCGCGGCTACCAGCAGTTTTTTGTTGGTCAGGGCGCCGACTTAGTGCGCGATATCCTGCGCGACAACTGGGTTTTGGGCGATAGCGACAGCCTCAGCCCCAACGATCTCAGCCATCTGTTAGTTGAGATGGAGCAACTGTACTTTCGCGACTACGCCAACTATTGGGCCACCGCCATCGGTCAGCTGACCCTACAACCGCTGGACAGCAGCCGCTTGGGTGCTGAGCAATTGGCCGAACTAACCGCCGCCAACTCACCACTGTTGCAACTGCTGGTGGAAATTCGCGACAACACCCGGTTTGTCGGTATGGCCGAAGCGGCCGATGGCGTGGCGGATGCCGCCGAAGGTTTACAAGGGGCCAAAGGCAAACTCGGCAAGGCTGCCAAATTGGCCTCTGGTGCCGCCGCGCAAGCTCAGGCAGCGCTAGTAAAAAACCTACCGGACACCGCACGCAAAACCCTCGAGCGACGTTTCGAGCCGCTGCACCGTTTGCTGGATGACAAAGCCGGCGCCGGCCCTCTACTGGCCAGCACCTTGCAGGCTCTGGATGGTTTGCAACAGCAACTGGCCGGCCTGGCCCATGCCAGCGCCCCCGACCAAGCAGCCTTTGAATTGGCCAAGGCGCGCATGAGCGGTCAGCGCGACGCCATCAATCAGCTGCGCACCGCTGCCAGCCGCTTGCCTCAACCGCTGAGCAACTGGTTAACGTTGGTGGCCGATGACAGCTGGGGGCTGATCCTCAGTGACGCCCATCAGTACCTCAATCAGCGCTACCGCGCCGAGCTGTACAGCGCCTATAGCGGCTCGTTGAAGCAGCGTTATCCGTTCACCGCGCACAGCGAAAGTGATGTGGCCATCGCGGATTTTCGCGAGTTCTTCAAGCGTCAGGGCTTGGCTGAACAGTTCTTCGACAACTACCTAAAACCCTTCGTGCGTGGCACGGCCGGGGCTTACCAACTGCGTCGGGTGGATGGTCGCGGTCTACCGCTGTCTGCACAGTTTTTAACCCAGATGAGCCATGCGCAGATCATCCAGCAGAGCTTCTTTGCCGAAAACCCGGCCGAACCTTTGGTGCTGTTCAAGCTTGAGCCCTACTCCTTAGACCCAAGCGTGGGCCGGGCAGACTTTCGCTTTGGCGACCAGCAGTTGGAGTACCGCCATGGTCCGATCATGAAAACCGCCTTTCGCTGGCCGGCCACCGCCGATGACGGACGCACCAGTTTAGTGGTTGAAGAGCTCAGCGGTCGCCGCCTAGGCATTGAGAAAAATACCGGACCTTGGTCACTCTTCCGTCTGCTCGACTTGATGCAGGTTGACTACCACAGCGGTCGCGACGTGCTAATTCTCAAGGCCAATATCGGCGGCCAACACGCTAACTTCCTGCTGCACAGCCAGCGCTCGCCTAACCCCTTTGATATCGCCATGCTGCGCGATTTCAAGTTGCCGGCGACCCTCTGATGGGTGTCGAAATGCGGCCGCCAGCAATGGCGGCCAACCTTTGGCGTAGCGCAGCGCGCACCGACACCGGTAAGGTGCGGGCGCGCAACGAGGATGCCTTCCTCGACCTTGCCGAGCAGGGTCTATGGGTGGTGGCCGATGGCATGGGCGGCCACCAAAATGGCGCCCTG
This sequence comes from Pseudomonas sp., assembly GCA_037968715.1. Lineage (GTDB taxonomy): Bacteria > Pseudomonadota > Gammaproteobacteria > Pseudomonadales > Pseudomonadaceae > Aquipseudomonas. The sequence continues at coordinate 2,333 of JBBKVZ010000470.1, read as the reverse complement.
GCCAGCCGCTTGATTGTCGAAAGCCTGGCCGATCTGGACCCGACGTTAAGCTTGCAGCCGCGCTTACAGCAACTGCGCCAGAGCCTGCATGAGGTTAACCGGCGTCTCGGCCAAGAGCTGACCGTAACGGCCGAGCGCCCCGACACCCTGATCGGCAGCACCGTGGTGGCGCTGCTAATGGAAGCCAATAAGGCGGTGTGCATCTGGGCCGGTGACAGCCGTTGCTACCTGTGGCGAGCCAGCCGCTTGTATCAGCTCAGCCGCGACCACTCGTTGCTGCAAGAGCTAATTGATGAACAACAGCTGAGCCCTGCGCAGGCCGCCAAGCACCCGGCGGCTCATGCCCTGACCCGCGCCATTGGCGCCAGTGAGGAGCTCAAACTGGACATTCTCGAACTCGACTGCCTACCTGGCGATACCTTTTTGCTGTGTAGCGACGGCCTCTATCAAGGCTTAAGCGCCGACGCCCTCGGTGCCGCCCTCAACCTGCCATCCGCGCAGCTGGCATTACAGCGTCTGTTTCAACAGGCTCTCGATGGTCCCGCGCGCGATAACCTCAGCGCCGTGGTGATCCGCCGATGACTGAACAACTGCTCGAAGACGCTGCACAGGTCGATAGCGAAGCGTCCGATCTCACCTACTTCGCCTTTGCCGCCAGTGCCAACAGCGGCAAACCAGCGGCATTCAGTGCCGTGCCGGGCGCTAGCCCGTTACCGGAGGTGCTCTGTGGCCGCTATCAAATCGAACGACTGCTCGGCATCGGCGGCATGGGCGCGGTGTACCGCGCCCGCGATCTGCTACGCGAGCAATACGGCGAGCCCGAACCCTATATCGCGCTTAAAGCCCTGACCGAGGACTTTGCCGAATACCCCGACGCCAACGCCCTGCTGTACACCGAGTTCGCCCTCACTTCACGCCTGAGCCACGAGCATGTGATCCGGGTCTACAGTTTTGAGGTCGACACCCACAGCCAGCGCGCCTTTATCACCCTAGAACTGCTCAAGGGTTGCACCCTGGCGCAACTGCTGCTGTCCCATCCGCAAGGCCTGCCCTGGGCGCAAGCCTTGGAAGTCAGCCAAGCGCTGCTTGCCGCCCTCAGTTATGCCCACACTGCCGGCGTGCTGCATGGCGACATTAAACCCAGCAACCTAATGCTCGGCGACGAAGGCGTGCGGCTGTTCGACTTCGGCCTCGGCCAAGCCGAGGAGCAACGCCTACCGGGGCTGCCACGGCTATGTCGCAGTCGCTTTGCCGCCTGGACCCCACGCTACGCTGCACCTGAATTATTAGCAGGCGCCGCCCTCAGCCCGGCCGCCGATGTGTATGCGGCGGCCTGCGTGATTTATGAGCTGTGCAGTGGTCAACACCCACTACGGCGTCTCAGTGCCAAACAAGCCAAAGCCGTAGAATTGCCCCTGAGCGCGGCCGCCGGTTTGCCGAAAAGCCTGTGGCCAACCCTGCGCGCAGCGCTGGCCTATGAGGCTAGCGAACGCTGCAGTCTGCCCGCATTACTGACCGCTTTTACTGAGTATCAGGCACCCAGTTCGCGACTGCCACGCTGGCTGACGCGGCAATCTGGATAAACGCAACTCGCCCCGACATGGATGTTTTGCCGCCCCTACGACAAGGAATGCCACTATGTTTAGCCCCGCCAATCAAAGCCACTTTAGCCTGACCATCGCAGGCATTGCGCACGACCTACAAGTGCTCGAGTTCAGTGGCCGCGAGGCCATCAGCCAACCCTACCGCTTCGAGCTGGAGCTGGTCAGCGAACAGCCCGATTTAAACCTGCAAAGCCTGCTGCATAAACCGGCATTCTTGGCCTTCGACGCGGCCGGCCACGGCATCCACGGGCAGATTTTCGCCAGCGCTCAGGGCGAAACCGGCAAGCGCTTAAACCGCTATCGCGTTTCTATCATGCCGCAATTGAGCTATTTGGCCCTGCGCACTAATCAGCGGATTTTCCAGCAACTGACAGTGCCGCAGATCATCGCTCAGGTGCTCGAAGAGCACGGCATTCAGGCCAACGCCTTTCGGTTTCAGTTGGGGCCTGCGGTGTATCCCGAGCGCGATTACTGCGTGCAGTACGACGAGTCTGACCTGCATTTCGTCCAGCGTCTGTGTGAAGAAGAAGGCCTGCATTACCACTTCAGCCACAGCACTGCCGGCCATGTGTTGGTGTTCGGCGACACGCAAAGCGCCTTCGGCAAACTCGGCCAGCCCACCGCCTATATCCAAGACAGCGGCATGGTCGCCGACGAGCCGGTAATCAAACGCTTTGCTGTGCGCCTGGAGACCCGCACTAATCGCATCACCCGCCGCGATTACGACTT
>JBBKVZ010000469.1:0-3600 GCA_037968715.1 Pseudomonas sp. | reverse complement strand
AGGGGTTGGGCAATTATTGATTTGGCCTTATTCGGGCCGGTTGTTTTGCGCTTGGCCATAGGGGCTCCTTAAGTGCTGCCGATCAGCTCTCGGCATGCACATCTTCCCCGGCTCGCCCTACAAACGCCAGTGCTGCGTTGTGCGGATAAACGCTATTACGCAGGCAGGCGCAAGCGTTGGCCAGCCATCAGTAGTGCGAGACGACTCAGGCTGCTCCAGGCATCGCCGGCGGCTTGACCTTTGATTTGCGCGTCGATCAGTTGCGCGTCTTGCAGTAAGCGATTCCAGCCACTGACGTTGTGCCGTTGCAGTGCTTTGCTGATCAGTGGCCGGCGCTTGTCCCACACCGGTGGGCGTGCTTGGCTGAAGGCTTTGTCCAGCGGCAGGCCATGACTGACTTGCTGAGCAATGGTCGCCAGCAAGCGTAATTCACGGGCCAGCGCCCAGAGGATGACCGCCGTTTCGACCCCCTCGCCGCGCAAGCCTTCGAGCATCCGTTGGGTATGCGCGGCCTCACCATTCAGGGCGGCATCCAGCAGACCGAACACATCGAAGCGGGCGCTGTCGGCTACTGCAGCTTGCACGGTGGAAACGTCGATCTGACCGTTTTCGGCGAGTAACTTGAGCTTTTCAATCTCTTGCGCGGCGGCCAGCAAATTGCCTTCCACACGGGCGGCAATCAGTTCGATGGCTTCCGGGCTGGCGGCGAGGCCTGCTTGGGCTAGGCGTTGGCGAATCCATTGTGGCAATTGCCCGGCCTCGACCGGCCAGAACTGCACAAATTGGCTGTGGTTGCTGTCAATCAGCGCCTTGGCCCATTTGGTTTTTTGTGTGCTGCCATCCAGCTTGGGCAGGCTGAGTAACAGCACTGTGTCTTCCGGCGGGCGTGCAAGGTAGTCGAGCAGGGCGCTGGCGCCCTTGTCACCGGGTTTACCGCTGTTGATGCGCAGTTCGATCAGGCGTTTATCGGCAAACAGCGAGAGGCTGGCGGCCGCTTGATAGAGCAGTCCCCAGTCAAAGCTTTTGTCCACATCAAACACTTCGCGCTCGCTAAAGCCTTGGCTGCGGGCGGCGAGGCGAATACTGTCGGCGGCTTCTTGGCAGAGTAAATGCTCATCGCCGCTGAGGATATAAACCGGCGCCAAGGAACCTTGCAAGTGTTTAGCGAGTTGAGCTGGATTGAGCTTCATGGCTGCCGCTTGGAGCAGGCCGCTTGCGCGGCCCGCTCGGCTTAGTTAGTCAGAATCTGGATCGGCGACTGTTGCGGCAAGTCGCGCTCAGCCTTGGCAGCAGCGGCCGCTGCGTCGGCTTCAGCTTGCGCTTTGGCCAGGGCGGTTTTCTGTAGTTCTTCAAGCTGTTGCGGGGTGACCATTTGCAGGTTTTGCACCAGTTTTTGCACCAGGTTGCGGCGCATCTCGTTGGCTAGTTGCGCAGCTTCTTGGCCTGAACCGGCGATGTTGTTCGAGTCATTGTTGTAGACGCTTTGTACTTCTAGCTGATTCTGCAGCAGCACTAAGTCGTTTTTGCCGCGGATTTCGTAGCGCAGGGTATTGGTCAATTCGATTTGGGCGCTGCCGGCACTGCTGGTATAGCTGACGGTGCGTTGTTGGCTGTTTTCTGCGCTGAGGATCAGGTGAAACGGTGCGCTGCTGGTGACTTTGACGTTATTGCTCTCCAGCGCTTTTTGCACTTGCTTGACGGTTTCCCCATAAGCATTGCGCGAGTCAAGGTCGATCTCGGTGAGAGCGAAGTGCATATCGCCAGTGCCGCGCAGCTGGAAGCCGCAAGCACTGAGCAGTGCTGCGAGGCCGAACACAACTAGATTACGTTTGAACATTTCGATATCCCTTTACACACAATTCCGTTGGAAAATTAGCGGCTACTAAAGTGGCCGCTAGCTCACTCAGCTGGCGACAATATTAACCAGTTTGCCTGGCACCACGATGACCTTGCGAATGCTCAGGCCTTCGGTGAAGCGCAATACGCTTTCGTTGGCCCGCGCCGCCGCTTCGACTTCTTCGCGGCTGGCAGTGGCCGGCATTTCGATCTGCCCGCGCAGCTTGCCATTCACCTGGATTACCAGGTTCAGGCTGTCTTGGACCAGTGCCGACTCATCTACCTGTGGCCACTGGGCGTCGATAATCGGCTCGTTGTGACCCAGCTGCAGCCAGAGTTCATGGCTGATGTGCGGGGTGATTGGTGCCAGCAGCAGGACCACGGCTTGCAGACCTTCTTGCATTAGGCTGCGATCCAGAGCGGTTTCGTTCGGGGCTTTTTCCAGCACGTTCATCAGGGTCATCACCTGGGCGATGGCCGTGTTGAACTTGTGGTGCAGGCCGATATCTTGGCTGGCGTTCTTGATTGCCAAGTGAGTGGCGCGGCGCACGGCTTTTTGGCCGTCGTTCAAGGCATGCGCACCCAGTGCGCTCGGTAGACCGCCGCTTATGTGGCTGTGGGCCAAGCGCCAGACACGACGCAGGAAGCGGTTGGCGCCTTCCACGCCAGAGTCGGACCATTCGCAGCTCATATCAGGCGGCGAGGCGAACATCATAAACAGCCGGCAAGTGTCGGCACCGTAAACGTCGATCATCGCTTGCGGGTCGACACCGTTGTTCTTCGACTTGGACATCTTCTCGGTGCCGCCGATTTCCACCGGCAGACCGTCAGATTTCAATTTAGCGCCGATCACCTTGGCTTTGCCGTCCAGCTCGACTTCGACATCGGCCGGGTTAAACCAGTCTTTGCCGCCGTTTTCTAGCGTGCGGTAGTAGGTGTCGGCGATCACCATGCCTTGGGTCAGCAGGTTCTTGAATGGCTCATTCGAGCTGACTAAGCCTTCATCGCGCATCAACTTGTGGAAGAAGCGCGCATAGAGCAGGTGCAGAATCGCGTGCTCGATACCGCCGATGTACTGATCCACTGGCAGCCAGTGATTAGCCACGGCAGGGTCGACCAGGCCAGCCTCGAAGTGCGGCGAGGCGAAGCGGGCGTAGTACCACGACGACTCGACAAAGGTGTCCATGGTGTCGGTTTCACGCTTGGCCGGCGCGCCGCATTTCGGGCACTGACACTCATAAAACTCGGGCATGCGCGCTAGTGGCGAGCCAGCGCCGTCGGGCACCACGTCTTCAGGCAAGACCACCGGTAGCTGGTCTTCCGGTACCGGCACGTCGCCACAGGCGTGGCAGTGGATGATCGGAATTGGGCAGCCCCAATAGCGCTGGCGGCTGATGCCCCAGTCGCGCAGGCGGAATTGGGTTTTGCGTGCGCCGTGGGCGCTGGCTTCCAGGTCCGTGACTATGGCGTCGAAGGCCGCGCTGAAATCGAGGTTGTCGTACTTGCCCGAGTTGATGCTGGAGAGGCCGGTCTTGTCGCCATACCAAGCTTGCCATTGGCTGGCGTCGTAGCTCTGCTCGGCAGCGGCGTACACCTGCTTAATCGGCAGGCTGTACTTGTTGGCGAACTCAAAGTCGCGCTCGTCGTGGGCCGGCACGGCCATTACCGCGCCTTCGCCGTAGCCCCACAGTACATAGTTGGCGACGAAGACTGGCAGTTTGTCGCCCGTCAGCGGATGAATAACGAACTGGCCGGTGGCTACGC
>JBBKVZ010000468.1:0-6567 GCA_037968715.1 Pseudomonas sp. | reverse complement strand
CTCCTCGCCTTTGGGGTCGAAGGCATCGGTCGCCTCCTCAATAAACACCCAGGCAGGCTGCTGCAAAAACAACCGGGCGACCCCCAGCCGCTGCTGAGCCCGCAGCGGCAGCACCCGGTCCCAACTGTCGACCTCAGCTAGGCGCGGCGCCAACCAAGCAAGCCCGGCGCACTCCAGCGCATGGTGCATGGCCTGTGGGCTGAACTCATCGACCGATTGCGGATAACACAACACCGCCTGCAGGCTGGCGAACGGCAAAAACGGCCGCTGCGGTAAAAAGCTAATCGACTGTCCCGCAGGCAGCCGAACCTCGCCATGCCCCCACGGCCACAAACCGGCGACAACTTTAAACAAGCTGATGGTGACGGTCGGATCACCGGCAATCAGCACGTGTTCACCGCGACGAATCACCTCATTTAGCCCTTCAAACAAAATCAAACCATTCGGATTAGCAATGCACAGCTCACGCAGGCACAACTCCTGCTGATTGGACTGCGTCACACTGATGCGATGCTCTTGCGGCTCGGCGGCCTGCTCATCGAGCAATTGCATATCGCAATACAGGCTGACCACCCGCTGCACCGAGGCCCGGCAGTTGGCCAACTCGCCGAGATTATCAATCGGCCAAGACAGCGCCGAAGTCACCTGCTGAAAGGCCTGCGCGGCTTGCATCAGCACGCCCAGGCTCATGCTGCCGGCAATGTACTGCGGCGCCATCACCAGAATCGGCAACACCGGCAGCAAGGTGCCGTAACTCGATGAAAACGACACAATGCCTAAATAACCGAGCGTCTGCCGATACCAGCGCAAGCTCAGCACGGCAAAGAAAGTGGCTGCGGTTTTGCGCTCAATACCCTCGCCGTGCATCAGGGCTATCGACTCAGAACTGGCTCGGGTATGCGCCAAGCCAAAGCGAAAGTCGGCCTCAGCGGTTTGTAATTTATTGGTCGCCTTGATTAATGGCCGGCCCAGCAACAAGCCAAACAGAGTACCCGTGCCGGCATAGGCAAAGGCCAAATACACCATATAGCCAGGTACCTGCACATCCGTACCGGGAAACGCCGTACTGCCGCTGACGGTGAGTAAAATGTCAAAAAAGCTGCCGAAAATTAGCAGCGAATACACCAGTGAATGGGCTAGGCCAATGCTGCTGGCCGTGGCAATGCGGATATCTTCAGCGATACGCCCGTCAGGGTTATCGTGTTCGCCGCCCACTAACTGCAAACGGTAGTGATGCCCGTTGGCCATCCACCGATCCAGCACCTTGGCAGTGAGCCAGCGACGCCAGTCGAGTTGTAGCCAACGCTTGACCTGCATATGCAAGGCGGTCACGCCCATGGTCAGCAGTAAAATCAGCACAAAAGTCGCCGCCTGGACCAACAGGCGATTGAGTGACTTGGCCTCCAAGGCATCAAAAAGCCCCCGATACCAATAGTTCATCCAGATCACCAGGCCCACTTGGGCCAAGGTCAGCAGCAACAGCAAGGCAGTAAACATGCGTCCCTTGCGGTTTTCCGGAGCGCTCCAGTACGGCAACGCCAAGCGTAAAAACTGCCACGAGCGCGGGCGGCCTTTTAGCACTGGCTCATTAAGTACCTCGAGCGGCTCACTCACTGAGCATCTCCTGGTCGGCGCTCTGCGCGCGGCAGAGTTGCGCCGCCAAGCTCGCCGCGCCGAACAAGCCCAACTGTTCATTGAGCACCACATGCAGAGGAATGCTTTGCAGCAACTCGCGCATCGGCGGTTTGTTGACGAAGGCTTCGATAACCTCAGGAGCCTGCAAAAAACTCAGCATCTTCGGGGCAATGCCACCGCTCAGGTACACCCCGCCGTGGGCCAGGCTGAGCAAGGCGAGATTGCCGGCACTGGCAGCAAAGATCTGCGCAAACAACGCCAGTGCGGCACACGCCAATGGCTCGCCTTGCTCAGCGGCCTGCGAAATAGCCTTGGCGCTGCGCGTTGTGGCATCCAGCAATACGCCCTCGCCGGCCAGAAAACGGTAAATCCGCTCAAGGCCATGCCCAGACAGCAGTGTTTCCTGGCTGACGCGCCCATAAGCCTGTTGCAACGCCTGGCAAAGCGCCAATTGCTCAGCACCTTGCGGGGCAAAATCAGCCAAACCGCCTTGACTGGGGAGCGCCTGCCAATGCCCGGAGCTGGGCACCAACAGCGCCATGCCTAAACCTGTGCCAGCACCGATTAACGCGCGCACGCCGTCAGCCTGCGCCGCGCCGGCCTGCAGGGTGCACAGTTGATCGGCGGGCAGATTATTCAACGCATAGGCTTGGGCGGCAAAGTCATTCAGCAAGCGCACCGTGGCGATGCCGCATTGCTCAGCAAGTGCGTCAGCATCCAGCAACCAAGACACGTTAGTCATCTGCACTTGCCGACCGTTCAGCGGGCCAGCGACAGCGATGCAGGCCACCTCAGGACACTCATCCGCGCGCAGAAAAACCGCCAGTACGGCCTGTAGGCTTGGGTATTCATGGCTAAGGAAATGTTGCTCGCGAATCGATTTCCAGCCCGTGGCGCAGGGCTCACCCAGCAACAGACGGGTCTGCGTGCCACCAATATCGGCTGCCAGAAAAACCATCTTCACCCCCATCGATTACGACCGTTGCAGCGCTGGCAAAAATCCATGATCAGGGCTAACAGCTGATAATCGCGCGCAGTTTGAGGCCCTGATCGGTGCAGTGTGGTCTATCGATAACGCCTAAAAGCCAGGTGCTAAGAACCAATGCTGCACTGTGGCGCAGTCACCCGGGCATGCCAAGCGCCCTGTTACTCCGCCGTCAGCGCCGCGAGGGCTTTTTCTATCGCCTCAAGCAAACCGGGATCATCTGTGGTGGTGCGCGGAGAGAAACGCGCCAGTACCCGACCGTCGGGGCCGAGCAAAAATTTTTCAAAATTCCAGCTGATATCGCCGGGAAACTCGGCACCCTCGCCTGCCAGTAAGCGATACAGCGGATGACGCGTCGGGCCGTTAACTTCGAGCTTGCTGCTGAGGGGGAAACTGACACCGTAATTGAGACGGCAAAAAGTGCCAATGTCCTCATCGCTGTCCGGTTCTTGCTCGGCAAACTGATTGCACGGTAAACCCAGCACGTGAAAACCCTGGGCGTGGTACTGCTGATACAAGCCCTGCAGCCCTGCATACTGTGGCGTTAAGCCGCACTTAGAGGCTACGTTTACGACCAGTAGAACTTGACCCTGAAACGTCGACAGCGGCAGTTCCTTGCCATCTAACCCACGCAAAACAAGGTCGTGAAAGGCACTCATGTGGATCTCCCTGTAAATCTCAACAGACAAAAAAAGCGCCGTTCAGGCGCTTTTTTTGTAGCTCAATATGGCCTTGATCTCAGCTTAGCAGCTGATCAATCAATGTTGATGACCGCCTTCGCCATGGATGTGACCATGGGCCAATTCTTCGGCACTGGCATCACGCACGCTGACGATTTTTACCGCGAAGGTCAGGCGCTGGCCAGCCAATGGGTGATTGCCGTCAACAATCACGTCATCGCCATCTAGCTCACGTACGGTAACGATTTGCATGCCGCCATCCGGGCCGGAAGCATGAAACTGCATGCCCACTTCCATTTCTTCAACGCCTTCAAACATGTCACGACCCAAAGTCGCGACCAGCTCAGCGCTGTACTCGCCGTAAGCGTCTTGTGGCTCAACCGAAACGGTTAGTTCATCACCGGCCTGCTTGCCTTCAAGGGCTTTTTCCAAGCCAACAATGATATTACCGGCACCTTGTAGATAGGCCAGCGGTGCGCCGCCAGCAGAGCTATCGATCACCTCACCGGCATCGTTGGTCAGGGTATAGTCAATCGAGACGGCTTTGTTGGCAGCGATCAGCATGGGGCAGAACCTTTGCAAATGAATAAAGAACGGACAAGTTTAACCAAGCCACAAGCTGAAAGCGAACCAGGTGCTGACCAACGGAGGCAAATCTGCCGACATGAACAGTTTTAAATGCGACCAATGCTGAAAATCACCAGGTAAACGCGGCTAAATAGAGCGCCGCAAGGCAACTGGATTGACTTTCATCAGGACGCGAACCGCTCCTAAGTGGCACTCTAGCCGTCAGTCCAAATCAGCAGCGAAGGCACTCTTCACCCGGCTTACGCGACTAACCCAGCGAGAATATTTGATGTCCTCAGGCACTATTTTAGTAATCAACTGCGGCAGTTCCTCCATCAAGTTCGCCTTAGTCAATTCAGACGTTGCGACGTTTGCCCTCAGTGGCATAGCTGAACGCCTCGGCTCACCAGAAGCGGTATTGCACTGGCAACAGAACGGCGAAAAGCACAGTTTGGCGATTGCCGGAGCCGAGCATCGCGCGGCGTTGCAGCAGTTATTGCCCCTGGTGCAGTTAGCGGCGGGTGAGCAGTTGCGCGGTATCGGTCACCGCGTGGTGCACGGCGGCGAGCATTTTACTGCCGCCAGCCTGATTAACCCGCAAAGCCTCGCGGCCATTGCGCAAACAGCCGCGCTGGCACCGCTGCACAACCCCGCCAACTTACAAGGCATAGAGGCTGCGCTGGCCTTATTCCCGGAGCTCGCGCAGGTGGCGGTGTTTGATACGGCATTCCATCAAAGCCTACCCGAGCACGCTTATCGTTACGCATTGCCTGAAGTGCTGTACCGCGAGCACGGCGTGCGCCGCTATGGTTTTCATGGCACCAGCTATCGCTATGTCAGCCAACGCGCCGCCGAGCTAACCGGGTTAGATCTGGCCAATAGCAGTTGGTTGGCGGCGCATCTGGGTAACGGTTGCTCCACCTGCGCCATCGTCAACGGGCAGAGTCGTGACACCAGCATGGGCCTAACGCCGCTGGAAGGCGTGGTCATGGGTACCCGCAGCGGTGACGTAGACCCAAATCTGTTTGGGCATTTAGCGCGCAGCCTCAACTGGAGTTTGGAGCAGACCGAACACATGCTTAATCACGACAGTGGTTTACTGGGCTTGTCGGGGTTGTCCAATGACATGCGCAGTCTTGAGCAGGCCCGAGCACAAGGCCATGCGGGCGCCACGCTGGCGATTGAAGTGTTTTGCTACCGATTGGCGAAATCTCTCGCCGCCATGAGCTGCGCACTGCCGCAACTGGATGGCCTAATTTTCACCGGCGGCATAGGTGAAAACTCGCCGTTGGTACGTAGTAAAACCATTGCCCATTTGCAACTGCTCAACCTGCAGCTGGACCCCACCGCCAACTCGGCGTGCGTGGGCGGTAAAAGCGGACCGATCCAGCACAACGGTCACCCGCGCGTGTTAGTCATTGCCACCAATGAAGAACGACAAATCGCCCTCGAAACACTGGCGACCATTGACCCACCGTCACCTCTGGCATAACCCGAATCAGCGTTGCTCCGGCCACCGAACGCTACACTGCCTGCTCTGGCAATGCCTCTGCAACGGCGCGCCAGACCAGCAGTTATAGTTATTTTGTTAAGCCTGTTTTCTCGTTAATTCCGCCAAAAGCGGCAAATAGTTAATAGGTTCTGAGGATTATTCATGCGCACCTTTCTTATCGTACCCACCGGCTTTGGCGTCGGTCTGACTTCCATCAGCCTCGGCCTAGTTCGCGCCTTAGAGCTGGCGGGATTGAAAGTCGGTTTTTGCAAGCCGATTGCCCAGCAACACGATGGCGACTTTGGCCCTGAGCGCTCCAGTGAATTAATCGCCCGCACCCATGGCTTGAAATCACCCAAGCCATTGGACCGCGCCTATGTTGAGCGCCGCTTGGGCGATGGCCAGCTCGATGAGCTGCTGGAAGAAATCATCAACCTGCACCAGCAAGCGGCGCTCGGCCACGATGTGGTAATCGTCGAGGGCATGGTGCAAACCCGGCAGGCCAGTTACGCCGGGCAAATCAATCAGCATTTGGCGAAAAGTCTGGATGCCGAGGTGATTTTGGTCTCCGCGGCCGAGTCGGAAAACCTCACCGAGCTGTTCGATCGCATTGAAATTTTGATGCGCATGTTTGGCGGCGCCAAGGCCCCGAAAGTACTCGGGGTAATCCTTAACAAAGTGCGCTTCCCCGATGCAGTTGCAGCCTTTACCCAGCGCCTCAACGAACTTGCCAGCCTGCAAGACGGTGCGCCACTGCGTTTGCTCGGCAGCATCCCATGGCAAATCCAGCTAACTGCCCCGCGCACTCGCGATGTGGCCGATTTGCTCGGCGCCCACGTGATCAATGCCGGCGACTACGAACAGCGGCGGGTGCAGCAAATTGTGTTGTGCGCCCGCGCCGTGCCCAACACTGTGCAACTGCTCAAACCCGGCGTACTGGTGGTAACCCCTGGCGATCGCGACGACATTATTCTCGCCGCGAGCCTAGCCAGCATGAACGGCGTGCCGTTGGCCGGACTGCTACTGTGCAGCGACTTTGCTCCCGACCCACGAATCATGGAGCTCTGCCAAGGCGCACTGAACGCCGGTTTGCCAGTGCTCAGTGTGGCGACCAACTCCTACGACACCGCCACCAGCCTGCACCGCATGAACCAGGAAATCCCCATTGATGACCGCGAGCGCGCCGAGTTAGTCAGCGAGTTCGTTGC
>JBBKVZ010000467.1:0-3834 GCA_037968715.1 Pseudomonas sp. | reverse complement strand
ATCCGACCTTTGGAAAGGGCGATGGTTAGCATGTTCGAAAAGTCCTTAGTTGCCCGGCACACGGCGAATCTTAGCGCCTAACATCTGCAGCTTTTCTTCGATGCACTCATAGCCACGGTCAATGTGATAAATGCGATCGATCAACGTATCGCCCTCAGCGACCAAGGCACTCAACACCAAGCTCGCCGAAGCACGCAGGTCGGTGGCCATGACTGGCGCGCCCTTGAGTTTGTCGACGCCGGTGACGATCGCCGTATTACCTTCGACCAAAATTTGCGCACCCATGCGGTTCATTTCATAGACGTGCATAAAGCGGTTTTCAAACACGGTTTCAATGACCGCGCCAGTGCCTTCGGCAACCGAGTTCAGCGATACAAACTGTGCCTGCATATCGGTTGGGAACGCAGGATACGGCGCCGTACGCAGGTTTACGGCTTTCGGCCGCTTGCCGTGCATGTCCAACTCGATCCAATTTTCGCCAGTGGTGACCGTAGCGCCAGCCTCCTGCAGCTTGAGCAGAACAGCCTCAAGAATGGTCGGATCAGTGTCTTTAAGCTTGACTCGACCACCAGTAATGGCTGCAGCAACCAAATAAGTACCGGTTTCGATACGGTCTGGCATAACGCTGTAAGTGGCGCTGTGCAGGCGCTCAACACCATCAATGGTGATGGTGTCGGTGCCGGCGCCACTGATTTTGGCGCCCATGGCGATCAGGAAGTTAGCCAAGTCGACCACTTCCGGTTCGCGTGCGGCGTTTTCCAGCACCGAGCGACCACGAGCCAGCGCGGCCGCCATCATGATGTTCTCAGTGCCGGTCACACTGACGATATCAAAGAAAAAATGCGCACCAACCAGGCCGCCTTCTGGGGCCTTAGCCTTGATATAGCCACCTTCGACATCAATTTTTGCACCCATGGCTTCTAGGCCACGGATGTGCAGATCAACCGGCCGCGAACCAATCGCGCAACCACCAGGCAAGGCCACTTCAGCCTCACCAAAGCGCGCCACTAAAGGCCCGAGCACCAAGATCGATGCACGCATGGTTTTTACTAGTTCATAAGGTGCAACCAGGGTTTTGATCGTGCGCGGATCGATTTCAACGCTGAGCTTTTCATCAATAACCGGCTCAATGCCCATGCGGCCAAACAGCTCGATCATGGTGGTGATGTCGTGCAGGTGCGGCAAATTGCACACAGTCACTGGACCATCAGCCAACAAGGTTGCGGCCAGAATAGGCAGCGCAGCATTTTTTGCACCGGAGATACGGATTTCGCCATTGAGGCGAGCGCCACCGGTAATAATTAATTTATCCATAGCAATCTCATCGCCCGCAGGCTTAAGGACGTGCAGCCCAAGCTGCACGACTGAAGAATTTCATGGTGACGGCGTGGATACTGCCATCGGCGATCAAGGCATTTAGATGCGCGTACACCTGCTGCTGACGCTTTACCGGGCTCATGCCAGCCAGCTCATCGCTGATCAGATTCAACTGAAAACTGCAGCCTTCCCCTTCCACGTCTACCTGGGTACTGGGCAGTTGTGCCTCTAGGAGGTTTTTCACTTCTACGGCCTGCATACACAACCTCTATCGGCGCCCGCCACTTACGGGGCGGCCATCATACAAAAAAGCCCCCGAACTGCGAACCCCGAAGAAGCGATCGCAGACCGAAGGGCCATATTCAGCGACTTAAACGTGCAGCGGCAAGAGCTCGAGCAACCCGGAGACTTCGGCGATATCGCGCATATCAGCAGGCAAATCACGTATTTCTAAGGATTTACTCGCAGCATTAGCATCACGCATAAAAGCCAACAACAGCGACAAACCAACGCTGCTGGATTTTTCCACCCCGGCGCAGTTGATGCTCAATACTGACTCAGTACTTGCACCGATCAACTTGCCTCCAGCCTCACGCAAAGCGGGGCCGCTGCGGTAATCAATCACTCCAGCCAGCAATAACTCACCGGCTGAGCCTTGGCGAATACTGGCGTCACTCATGTACCGCTAGCCTGCTGATTATCTGTCGAGACTTTAGCCTTAGAGACAACATCTGCCCAGCCATCAATAGTTTTATCCAAGTTTTGGCCGTTGCGCCGCATGGCTTCAGTAAATTGATCACGGAACAGTTTGCCAATATTTATGCCGTTCACCACCAGGTTGCGCAGTTTCCACTGACCGTCAACCTTAACCATGGTGTAAGCCACCGGATAAATTGTACCTTTACTGTCTTTAAACTCCATGCCTACGCTGGCGCGCTCGGCACCGTCGATCCGGGCAGGCAAGACGAGAATTTCTTGGTTATCGTATTCAAGCAAGGCATTGCCGTAGAACTGCATCAAGCTAAGTTTAAAGTTATCCTCAAAACGCTGCATTTGCTCAGGCGTTGCCCTGCGCGAATATTTGACGGTCATTATGCTGCGCGAGATGCCATCCGCATCGACTACCGGACCTAAGGTGCGATCCAGCGCGGCATAAAAAGTCTTAGGGTCTGCCTGATAAGCGGCTTTATTGGCTTTCAAATCGCTGAGCAGTTGATCAATCGTGTGTTGTACAACTTGCTGAGCGCTTGGCACCGCAGATGCCAACAACGGCAAGCTGGCCAGTAACACCAATAAACCACGACGCAATATTTTAACCATGCCGACGTTTTTCATTATTTACCGTCCTTATTAACCGTGTTGAGCAAGAACTTACCGATCAAGTCTTCCAGCACCAGCGCTGATTGCGTGTCACGAATCACGCTGCCTTCTGTGAGCAGTTCTTCCTCACCACCAACACTGATGCCGATGTATTTTTCACCGAGCAAACCAGCAGTCAAAATTGACGCAGTTGAATCTGAAGGCAAGTTATCGACGCGCTTTTGCACCTCAAGGGTGACTCGCCCCATATAGGTATCACGGTCTAAGTCAATCGCCGTAACCTTGCCGATGGTGACACCGGCCATGGTGACTTTAGCGCGCACGGTAAGCCCCGCCACGTTGTCAAAGTTGGCATAAACCTTATAGGTGTCGGCACTGTCCGCAACGGTCAATCCGCTAACACGCAACGCCAGTAGTAATAAAGCCAGCAGTCCTGCCAAGAGGAACAGGCCGACACCGATTTCCATGGTGCGGGTTTGCATCAAAAATCTCCAAACATCAAGGCAGTCAGAATAAAGTCCAGGCCCAGCACAGCAAGGGAGGCATAGACCACAGTTTTAGTCGTTGCGCGGCCAATACCCTCAGAGGTTGGCTCACAGTCATATCCTTGGAACACAGCAATCCAGGTCACCACAAAAGCAAACACTATGCTTTTGATCACGCCATTCAGCACGTCATCCTGAAAGTTCACACTGCTCTGCATATTGCCCCAGTACGAACCTTCGTAAACGCCCAGCCAGTCTACCGCGACCATGGCACCACCCCAGATACCCACCACGCTGAAAATCATCGCCAGCAGCGGCATTGAGATAAAGCCGGCCCACAAGCGTGGCGCAATGATGTATTTGAGCGGATCAACGCCGATCATTTCCAAGCTGGACAGCTGTTCGGTGGATTTCATATTGCCAATTTCGGCGGTTAACGCCGAGCCCGCACGGCCAGCAAACAGCAAACCGGTAACCACTGGGCCAAGTTCACGCAACAAAGTCAGCGCAACCATTTGCCCGACGGCCTGTTCAGAGCCATAAGAAACCAGAATATTGAATCCCTGTAGCGCCAGGACCATGCCGATAAACAATCCCGACACGACAATAATAGCCAGCGACAACACGCCAACGGAATACAACTGCTTAACCAGCAACTGAAAACCATTACCCAGGCTATTACGGCCAAGCAATACGCGAAACAGGAATACTG
>JBBKVZ010000466.1:0-4024 GCA_037968715.1 Pseudomonas sp. | reverse complement strand
CTCATGCCCAGTGATAACCAACCCACGGCCAACACCACCGGAATCAGAATCGCCGCTTCCCAGCCGTCGGGGACGCGCTGACGAATCGACGCCGGCAAACGGCTCCAAGTAAATCCGGCCAGCAGAATACCAATCGGGGTCAGCAGCAACAGACTGAAGATGCCCGGCAAATGCTGCTCAACATAAGGGGCCAAGAACAAGCCGGCGAAGAAACCAAGAATTACCGTCGGCAGCGCCTCCATCAACTCGATCACCGGCTTAACCTTGCGGCGCATGCGCGGCGCCATAAAGTAGGCGGTGAAGATCGCTGCGGCGATGGCCAGAGGTGCGGCCAACAACATGGCATAAAACGCTGCCTTAAGGGTGCCATAGGTCAGCGGCGCAAGGCTCATCTTCGGCTCGAACTCGGCGTTGGCCGCGGTCGATTGCCAGATGTACTCAGGCTTTTCGTAGTTTTCGTACCAAACTTTACTCCACAGTGAACTCCAGGAAATTTCTGGGTGTGGGTTGTCCAGCTTAAAGGGCAGTAGTTTGTTGCCGGCCTCGACCAACAGCTTGTTAGCGCGTGGCGACAGCGCCAGCATGCTGGCGTTGGCGTCAACCGGTTCAATCAGCAGGGTGCGCTCGGCGGTGCTGTGAAACACACCCAGCTCGCCATCCGCGTTCAGGGCAACGAAGCCTTTACGGCGTTCCTCAGGAACAATCTGCATGATTGCCGAGTCGCCCAGCTTGAAGTCACGAATATGCTTGAGGCTCTGTCTATCGTCCGGATCGCGGGCCATAAACCATTGCGCAATGCCGCCTTTGGAGTCGCCGACCATCAGCGAGATACCGCCCAGCAACTGGCTACTGGTGGTCACTCGTGCACTGCCATCCTCCAACAGCTTGTAGCGGCCATTAAGACTGCGCTTAGGCAGGTTGAAGACATCTACCTGCGCACGGCCATTGACCACAAACAGCCAGTTCTGGCGCACATCAATAAACAATGCGCTGATCGGTTCGGCAATTTGCGGCAATTGAATACGCGATTCGCTGATCGAGCTTTCGCCAGTGAATTGGTTTTCTTCTTTTTTCAGTTCCAGTACGTGCAGCTCGTTGCCGGTTGAGGCGACCACCAGCAAGTTGCCGTCATGCACACCGGCATTAACGTGCTCAAGCGGGCGACCTTGCGGATCAACCTGGAGGGCTACTTCGCCATACGGATACTCAAGCTGCGGAGTAATGGTTTTCTTGCCATCCGGGTAAGTGGCCTTATACGTGTGACTAAGGACTAAGGCCTGACCAGTGGACAAGCCCAATACCACCATGGCACTGCCTGGCTGGCCCTGCTGCAACGACACAATTTTAGCCCCGGCAGGCACGGGCAAACTGATGCGCCGCAACTCATTACCGGTTTTCACTGCAAAAAAAACCGCCTGCGCCTGATCAGAAATACGCAGACCAATTTGATTTTGTTCTTCTATCGCCAACAACAAAGGTGCGCCGGCATCTTGCAACCATGCAGGACTCTGCACCGGCCTCTCGCTCAGTTCAGCACCCGTAAACAGGGGAGCCACTACATACGCCAGATAGAAGAAAATCAAAGTAATGGTGGCCAGCACTGTCAGGCCGCCAATGAACACATACCAGCCGGTGAGGCGGTCTTTAAGCGCCCGAATGCGGCGCTTGCGTTGCAATTTCGGCGTATTGAAGTCAATCCGCGCTGAAGAAGTAGTAGTCATGGGGAAGTTTGCCAGATCGTTCATGCTGATTATCCAACAGAGCCTAACTGCACTTTGTGACAGAAAGATTACAGAATAAAAACACAAAAGGCCCGCCGACCAGTATTACTGGTGGCAGACCTGATGGTTAGCGCGATCTGATCACTCAGATAACGCGGGCTTCCCTGCCCATGATACTTAGCTTATTACAGACCGAGCTCTTTCAAGCTCTTAGCAACAACGTTGGCTGGCAGCGGGATGTAGCCGTCTTTCACGACAGTCTGCTGGCCTTGTTGCGAGAGTACCGACTTCAGGAACTCAGCTTCCAGCGGTGCCAACGGCTTGTTCGGTGCCTTGTTAACGTAGACAAACAGGAAGCGCGCCAGCGGGTACTTGCCGCTCAAAGCGTTGGCTTCGTTGGCTTCTTCTATTTCACCACCGTCTTTCTTGCTCAACGGTACAGCGCGAGTGCTGGAGGTCTTGTAGCCGATACCCGAGTAGCCGATACCGTTCAACGACTGGCTAACCGACTGCACCACCGAAGCGGAACCTGGCTGCTCGTTAACGTTGCCCTTGAAGTCACCTTTGCACAGCGCTGACTCTTTGAAGTAACCGTAGGTGCCGGATACCGAGTTACGGCCGAACAGCTGAATTGGCTTATCAGCCCACTCGCCGGTCAAACCTACATCGCCCCAAGTCTTGATGTTCGAACCGCCGCACAAGCGGTTGGCCGAGAAAATGCCATCAATCTGCTGCATCGACAGGCTTTTGATCGGGTTATCTTTGTTCACAAACACTGCCAAGGCATCAACAGCAACCGGAACGGCTGTTGGCTTGTAGCCATACTTGCTTTCGAAGGCAGCCAGTTCGACATCCTTCATCTGACGGCTCATCGGGCCAAGGTTAGAAGTACCTTCAGTCAATGCAGGTGGCGCGGTAGAAGAACCGGCGGCCTGAATCTGGATGTTCACGCTTGGGTACATCTTTTTGTAATCTTCAGCCCACAGCGTCATCAGGTTAGCCAAGGTGTCAGAGCCAACGCTCGACAGGTTGCCTGATACACCAGTGGTTTTGCTGTACTCAGGGATCGCCGGGTCAACATTGGCAACTGCGGTAGCCGCTGCAACAGATGCTGCGACTAGTGTCATGGCTGTCATCAAACGCTTCAACTTCATGCCTTACTCCTCGTTGGATAGGTTAACTCGGCGTCCAGTATCGGCAAGCCATGTGACTACTCTATTGCTTGTTTGTGACAATTAGATGAATAGCCAAGCATGCAGTAAAGACCATTAACACCAACCGGCAACCAGCTAATTCCCGCTTTATTCAGGCAGCAACGGCGGCAGTGGGATTTGCGCGAAGGGCACCGGCAGCTTGAAACTGCCATCGGCTGGCTGATTAGCGTGGGTGATGGCGATCAACTGGCGAATATTCTGCAGGCGCAGGGCTTGCGGCACGTGTGGGTCGTTACCGAAAAAATCCTCCCAGTGGCCGATCACTGTCAGCCGGGGCTGCAAACGCTTGAGGACGATCTCGGGATAAGCCGGCACTTGATTCCAAGCCCCCGCGCAGAGCACCGCCACATCCACACGTTTGCTGTCTGGCAGTTGTGGCGGTAAACCTAGAGGCGCGGTGCTGGCGGCGTCTTGGTAGTGAATGCGATAGACCGGTTTACCTTGCTCATCGAGCAAGTCCACTAGCCAAGCCAGGGTCTGACCTTCTTTCCAGCCGAACACTGAGGTCGGTAATTCCGTCAGGTCTTGGTCATAGCTGCCGGTCAGCAACTTAATGCCGAACATATGCGGCGAGTGCTCACTTTTGATCGCCATGGCGCGGATCTGCCGCTTGGGCGAGTAAAACCACTGGCCGGGGGTAGCGCCGAGGGCCATCTGCGCTTCGCCATCGACAATCCGCTCACGGGGAATAGCGGCGGCAAGGATATGGCCCATGGTCTTCGAGCCATATACCTTGGCGTTGGGCGCGTGCTTTTGCAGAATACGCGGCACATCCAACAGGTGATCGTAATGGGCGTGGCCGACCAGCAGCATGCTGACATCGCTGGCCGGTGGCATCAGTTGATCGATCTTGGCGTTGTCAGCCACCACCGTCAGCGGCGGCTGGCCGAGGGTCGCCGGGTTGCTGAACGAGGGCGCAAACAGCAACGCCTCACCCTGCCAACGCAGCAAATAACCGCCCACCCCGAGGTATTGCATGCTCGGCGGCGCCACCTTGGTTGCCTCCCAGAGCGGCAAACCGGCAGGGTTTTGCGCGCACCCGGCGAGCAACAACAGCGATAACAGGGCAATCCGACGCAGCATGACCAA
>JBBKVZ010000465.1:0-2958 GCA_037968715.1 Pseudomonas sp. | reverse complement strand
GTTCAACCAGCGTCTGCAGGTTGGCTAGGGCATGTTCGAAATCGGGGGTGACTTTTTTACGGGCCATGGCGGCTATCTCGGCTGACTGGAACGGGCGCGACACTAGCAGAGCTGGGTTGTGCGGGCAAATTGTGGGGGTAAGAATGATTGTATTGGCTATTGCTATTGCAATTGCTGGGGCGCGTGCAGGCAGGCGAGTAGGCGGGATCAACGCTAATGTGTTCAAGTAGACAGTTTTGTATTAAGCGCATAATATGCGCGGCTATTTTCGCAGGCGATTATAAATGTCGTTTGTGATGTCGTGGCTTTTATATTCTTACGTGCAGCCCTGCCTTAGCCTGTCGCCGCTAATATTTGCGGATGCGTGAGCCTGTTGAAACTATAGGTTGTTTGAAAGGTTCGGCAGAGTCGTTTTAATGGTAGTAAAGGAATTTTGTGGATGAGAATACGGCCCACGTCACTGGACAAGGCTGTCCATGTTGCCGACCCAGAGTCGCCTAGCAGTGAGTTGCATGTGGCAATTTTGATGGGTACCTATAATGGGGCGCGTTTTCTTTCCGAGCAGTTGGCCTCACTTGCTCGACAAAAGCATCGTAATTGGACCTTACATGTTTCCGACGATGGCTCTGTAGACAATACTCTTGAACTTTTGGACGCTGAGCGCAGTTTGTGGGGTAATGAACGGCTGAAGGTGGGGCAGGGGCCACGGCGAGGGTTCGTGGCTAACTTCCTTTCTTTGGCTTGCAGCGAAGAGGTGCAAGCTGATTGCTTTGCTTGGTGTGATCAGGATGACATCTGGTGTGACGATAAGCTTGAGGTCGCATTAGCCTGGCTCAAATCCATACCCGAGGGTACGCCGGCACTGTACTGCGGCCGCACAGAGATGATTTGCGAATCTGGTCTCTATGCCGGGCACTCGCCACTGTTCACCCACCCCCCTCATTTCGCTAATGCGCTAGTGCAAAGTATTGCCGGTGGCAACACCATGGTTTTCAATCAGGCCGCGCGCGCGCTACTGCAAGAGGCCGGTGCCAATTTGGCTGTGCCTTCCCATGATTGGTGGGTTTATCAGCTGGTTTCCGGCGCTGGTGGCGTTATTCATTATGACCCAGAGCCAAAGGTGCTGTATCGCCAGCACGATGAAAATTTGGTGGGTGCCAACTCCAGCTGGGCTGCCCGACTCGTGCGTATGCGCATGGTTTTTTCGGGTCGGTTTTGCGAGTGGAACGAGCAAACGGTTAGTGCGTTAGAGTCGATGCAGCACCGCTTAAATCTAGACTCTCGCAACACCCTTGGATATTTCAAATCTGCACGTAATAAGACCTTGCCAGGGCGGATTTTAGGCTGTTTGCGGGCGGGTATTTATCGGCAAACATTACTTGGCAATCTCGGATTAATTCTCGCAACCCTTCTGAAAAAGATTTAAATCTATGACTATTTTAGTGACTGGCGGTGCGGGCTTTATCGGCGCGAACTTTGTATTGGATTGGTTGGCGCAGTCGGATGAGCTGGTGATCAATCTGGACAAGCTGACCTACGCCGGCAACCTGGAAAACCTCAGCAGTCTCGACGGTGATCAGCGTCATCTATTTGTCCATGGTGACATTGGCGACTCAGCCTTAATCGAGCGTTTGCTGGCTGAGCATCAGCCACGGGCGATTCTCAATTTTGCAGCCGAATCGCACGTTGACCGCTCGATTCACGGCCCGGAAGACTTTATTGAAACCAATATCGTCGGCACCTTCCGTCTGCTGGAAGCGGTGCGCGCCTATTGGAAAGCCCTTGAACCTGGCGCTGCGCAGGCTTTCCGCTTTTTGCATGTGTCCACCGATGAGGTCTACGGCTCGTTAGCCAAAGATGAAGCAGCCTTTACCGAGAGCCATCAGTACGAGCCAAACAGCCCGTACTCGGCCAGCAAGGCGGCTAGCGATCACCTAGTGCGTGCCTATCACCACACCTACGGTTTGCCGGTGCTGACCACCAATTGCTCGAATAACTATGGCCCGTATCATTTCCCGGAAAAGCTGATTCCGCTGATGATTGTTAATGCTTTGGCTGGCAAAGACTTGCCGGTGTACGGCGACGGTCAGCAAATTCGCGATTGGTTGTATGTGAAAGATCACTGCAGCGCCATTCGCCGGGTACTGGAAGCCGGCACTGTGGGTGAGGTGTACAACGTCGGTGGCTGGAACGAAAAGCCTAATTTAGACATCGTACACACCGTTTGCGGCTTGCTCGACGAGCTACGCCCGCGCGCCGATGGTCAGCCGTATCAGCAACAAATTGCCTACGTCACCGACCGCCCCGGGCATGACCGGCGCTACGCAATTGATGCGCGCAAACTTGAGCGCGAACTGGGCTGGAAGCCGGCGGAAACCTTCGCCACCGGCATTCGCAAAACCGTGCAGTGGTATTTGGCCAACCCTGAGTGGGTGAGCAATATCCAGTCCGGCAGTTACCGTGACTGGGTGGCGAAAAACTACGCCGGGCGCAGTGCATGAAGATTCTGCTGCTGGGTAAAAACGGTCAGGTTGGTTGGGAGTTACAGCGCAGCTTGGCGCCGCTCGGTGAGTTGCTGGCGCTGGACTCGAAAAGCACCAACTACTGCGGCGATCTGAATGACCTAGAGGGCATCGCCGCTACCGTGCGCGCCTATGCCCCGGATGTGATCGTCAATGCGGCCGCCTATACCGCTGTGGACAAAGCTGAGAGCGAGCCTGAGCAGGCGCAACGGGTGAATGCCGAGGCCGTTGCCGTGCTGGCCGATGAGGCGCAGCAGTTAGGTGCTTGGTTGGTGCATTACTCCACCGACTACGTGTTTGACGGCAGTGGCAGCCAGCCTTGGCAAGAGACCGACGCCGTTGGCCCTTTAAGCGTGTACGGTGCCAGCAAGTTAGCTGGCGAGCAGGCCATTCAGGCCTCAGGTTGTAAGCAGCTGATTTTTCGCACCAGCTGGGT
>JBBKVZ010000464.1:0-2670 GCA_037968715.1 Pseudomonas sp. | reverse complement strand
ACCGCGAACCCTGCGTTACAAAGCATCCACTGCCTGCTGATCGCCAACCGTGGCGAAATCGCCTGTCGGGTGATGCGCACCGCCAAAGTGCTGGGCATCCGCACCGTCGCGGTACACAGCAGCATCGACCGCCACGCGCAACATGTACTGCAAGCGGATATGGCCATCGACTTAGGCGGCGCTAAGCCGGCCGACAGTTACCTGTTGGGCGACAAGATCATCGCCGCAGCCCAAGCCAGCGGTGCTCAAGCGATTCACCCAGGCTATGGGTTTTTGTCGGAAATCGCCGCCTTCGCCCGCGCTGTTGAAGCCGCCGGCCTGCTGTTTCTCGGCCCGCCGGCCAGCGCCATGGATGCCATGGCCAGTAAATCGGCGGCCAAAGCCTTGATGGCACTGGCCGCCGTGCCATTGGTGCCCGGCTACCACGGCGAAGCTCAGGACCTAGCAACCTTCCGCGCCGCCGCCGAGCAGATCGGCTACCCAGTGCTGCTGAAAGCCGCCGCCGGTGGCGGTGGCAAAGGCATGAAAGTGGTCGAGGCCGAAGCGCAACTGGCCGAAGCCCTTGCCTCGGCCCAGCGTGAAGCCCAGTCGGCGTTCGGCGACTCGCGCATGCTGGTGGAGAAATACCTGTTGCAACCGCGTCACGTCGAAATCCAAATCTTCGCCGACCAACATGGCCACTGCCTGTATCTGCACGAGCGCGACTGCTCGATCCAGCGTCGCCATCAAAAGGTGCTCGAAGAAGCCCCGGCGCCAGGGCTGTCTGCAGAACTGCGGCGCGCCATGGGCGAAGCGGCAGTCAAGGCCGCGCAGGCCATCGGCTATGTCGGCGCCGGTACCGTGGAGTTTCTGCTGGATGCCCGCGGGCAGTTCTTTTTTATGGAAATGAACACTCGCCTGCAAGTTGAACACCCCGTCACCGAGGCGATTACCGGCCTCGATCTGGTCGCCTGGCAGATCCGCGTGGCCCGTGGCGAGCCGCTGCCGATCAGCCAAGCGCAAGTGCCGCGCAATGGCCACGCCATCGAAGTGCGCCTGTATGCCGAAGACACCGAGCAAGACTTTATGCCGGCCAGCGGCACCCTAGCCGTATATCAAGAACCCGCCGCCGGGCCGGGCCGGCGAGTCGACAGTGGCATCATCGAGGGCGATGTGGTTTCGCCGTTTTATGACCCGATGCTGGCCAAGCTGATTGCCTGGGGCGAGACCCGTGAAGAGGCGCGCTTACGCCTGCTGGCCATGCTGGAAGAAACCGCAGTCGGTGGTTTTAAGAGCAACTTAGCTTTTCTCAAACGCACCCTCGCCCACCCGGCCTTCGCGGCGGCTGAGTTAGACACCGGCTTTATCCCCCGTCACCAAGCGCAATTGCTGCCTGAAGCAGGCGAGTTGCCGGACGAGTTTTGGCACTTGGCAGCGGAGGCCATGCTGCAGAGCGAAGCGCCACTTACCCGAAGCGATGACGCTCATTCGCCGTGGAGCAATAATAGTGGCTGGCGTTCGGTGACGGCCGCGCAAACCACCCTGCACCTGAGCTGTCAGGGCCAGCGCCATTGGCTGCGCCTGCAACGCAGCGCCACCGAATCGAGCTATCAACTCAGTGGGCAGATCATGCTGCACCGCCACGCCGACAAACTCACCCGTCATGCGGCCCTGCGTCGTGGCAACGCATTGTTTATCGAATGGGCTGGCGAGCTGCGCGAAGTGCGCAAGGTCGACCCGATTGCCGAGGCGCAAAGCTGCCACAGTCAGCAAGGCGGCCTGAGCGCACCAATGAATGGCAGCATCGTGCGGGTACTGGTCGAGGTCGGCCAGCAGGTCGAAGCCGGCGCTGCTTTAGTGGTGCTGGAGGCGATGAAGATGGAACACAGCATCCGCGCCCCCCATGCCGGCATCGTCAAGGCGCTGTACTGCGCTGAGGGCGAGTTGGTGAGTGAGGGCGCGGTGTTGGTGGAGTTGGCAGAACTGCCTGCGTGACCTGATCCCGTAAGCTGTCCTCACGTAGGGTGTACTCGCCGAAGGCAGTACGCCATGGTTTGATGGGTTATTGCCGAGCTGGCGAACTGTTCGCTGCTCAATGGTGGACTGTTCGCTGCGCTCCTGAGTCCACCCTACGTCCGCCCTACACCGCCCGACCGACAAGATTGAATTGGAGATATGCATGTCCCTGCCCAAAAACGTCCGTTTGATCGAAATCGGCTCGCGCCATAGCAGTCTTACACAGAGGTAAGTCCATGGAACTGCCAAAAAACGTCCGCCTGGTCGAGGTTGGCCCGCGTGACGGTTTACAGAATGAGCAGCAACCGATCAGCGTCGCTGACAAGGTGCGTCTGGTCGATGACCTGAGTGCCGCTGGCCTCGCATATATCGAGGTCGGCAGTTTTGTCTCGCCTAAGTGGGTGCCGCAAATGGCCGGCTCCGCCGAGGTGTTCGCCCAGTTACAGCCGCGTGCCGGCGTGACCTATGCCGCGTTGGCGCCCAACCTACAGGGTTTTGAGGCGGCGCTGGCGGCTGGAGTTAAGGAAGTTGCGGTGTTTGCCGCAGCCTCCGAGGCCTTCTCGCAGAAGAATCTCAACTGCTCGATCAGCGCCAGCCTTGCGCGTTTCGAGCCGGTTATGGCCGCCGCCCGCCTGCACCACATTCGCGTGCGTGGCTATGTGTCTTGCGTGCTCG
>JBBKVZ010000463.1:0-5948 GCA_037968715.1 Pseudomonas sp. | reverse complement strand
GCCGCGCTCGATTGGTCGCGCGTGCTGGCGGTGTAATCGGCAATATGTTGCACCGTTGCCGACATTTCATTGATGGCCGTGGCGGCTTGATCGGTTTCACTTTGTTGGCCGAGCATGCCGGCGCGAACGCTGTGCATGTTTTTCGCCAAACGCTCGGCGTCGGCATCTAAACGCCCGGCGGCTTGGGCCACAGTGCTAACGACTTGCTGGAAGCTGGTCTGCATGGCATTAAACGCATTGGCCATTTGACCGACTTCATCAGCACTGCTGGTGCTGATACGCGCGGTGAGATCGCCGCTTTTAGCCACTTGCAGCATGATGTCTTTGAGGCTGTTGAGGTGCGCCAAAAGAAAGTGGATGAGCAGTTGTGAGACGCTCATTAACAGCAACATCAATAGCAAGACTACCCAAGCGAAGCTCGCCGCACGTTGCCAGAACACTTGCTGAAAACTTGGCGCATAAGCCAGCAGAGCGATTTTCTGCTCAGGCCCGGCGCTGACTACCGAGGCACCGACCAAATGCTCTAAAGGGCCACTGACTGCTGCGTCTAAGGCTATCCAGCCTTGTGCGCGGCTCAACTGAGAGATGTTTACGCCGGCAAGCTGCGGGGGTGTGTTGCTGTTGAATGCCAGTGAGTTATTCAGCCTGGGTAGCGGCGCGTTGGCTGGCCATTCCTTGAGTAGCTGCGCTTGCGCTTGCACGGCTTGTTGCGCGGACTCAGCGCCTGCTTGTTGCTCGATGTGCATGGCATACAGCACCAGCAGTAACAGGGTGATGCAGGCCACCGCATTAACGCCCCAAAATTTGTATTTCAGCGACAAATCACTCAACCAGCTGAGCATAATAATCCTTGAGTTAGTGTGCGGAAGAGGCTGCCTGCCGGCAAAGGGCCAGTATTGTCGTGCATTGCACGCTGGGCACCGTTGACGGGAATCAATGTCTGTTGGCCACAGTTAACGGCTGAACGCAGGTTGTCTTTAGTCAATCTCAGGCGCGACGTTACTAATGCTCGGCAATTTGAAAAATAGTCGAGCACAAGCGCTGGTTTGTTCGGCTAAAAGTTCAAGGCTAACCTCGCGGTGCAGGGCGACTTCGCGCAGTACCTCGGGCAAATAGGCCGGCTCGTTTTGGCCTCCCTTGGGTTTTGGTCGCAGGCTGCGGGGTAATAAGTACGGGGCATCGCTCTCTAGCATCAAGCGCGTAGTGGGAATTTCACGCAGCAGTGGGTGAAGGTGCGTACCGCGCCGCTCATCACAGACCCAGCCGGTAATGCCGATGTGTAAATCGAGGTCCAGATAGTTAAACAGCGCGCGTTTTTCACCGGTAAAACAGTGCACGACCGCCGCCGGTAACTGGTCGCGGAACTCGCGAACAATGTCCAGCAAACGTTGGTCGGCTTCGCGCTCATGGAGAAACACCGGTAACTGCAACTCAACTGCCAGCGCTAGTTGCTGCTCCAGGGCTTTCTCTTGCAGCGCGCGTGGGGCAAGGTCGCGATTAAAGTCCAGGCCGCACTCACCGACGGCGCGGCAACGGGGTTGCTTGAGTAAGTGCTGTAACTGGCGGGCTGTATCGGCATTCCAGTGATTGGCCTCATGCGGATGCACACCAGCGGTGGCGAAGAGACGCATGCCTTCAGGGTCAAGCTGCTCGCTCAGCTGCAGGGCCTGCTCACTACCTTGCAGGCTCGTACCGGTGAGTATCAACTGACAAACGCCAGCGTCGTAAGCGCGCTGTAGCACGGCCTCACCGCGATCAGTAAAGCTTGGGTGGGTAAGATTGACGCCAATATCGATGAGTTGCATGGTGCTACCTCGTTTGCTAGCCATGTAGCATATCAGAGCCTATATTTAAATTAATAAATCCTTAATTAACAGTAAGTTATGAGGCATTGTTAATGTTGTTAAAGCGCTTTGGCTGGCGTATTTACGCTGGCTGTGCAACTCTTCGCGTCCTTTTTAGTTATCTATTCACGGCCCAAGGCCGGATTAATCGCTGCTGTTAACCCCGAGTTGTCTTGGAGAGCCAATGCGTCGACGGCTGCTGATGTGTCTATTGCTCTTACTGCCCGTGATGGCCGAAGCCCGCTTGGCTGATTTGTCGCCGGCGCATAAACCCAGCAGCCCCGTGCACGACTTGGCGCAAATTCGCGACAGTGGCGTCTTGCGGGTACTGATCAATCAAAGTCGCAACAGCTCGGCCGCTGTTAAAGGGCAAACGGTGGGCACTGAGCTACAACGCTTGCGCGCGTTTGAGCAGTATTTAAATCGCAACAGCAGGCGCCCACTCACTTTTAAGTTAATTCCCAAAGCCAAGGATCAGCTCCTGCCAGCCTTGCTGCGCGGTGAGGGTGACTTGGTTGTGCCCGGTGAGTTGCTCGCGCCCAAACAAGAGCAAGCGTTGAGCGCGGGGCGGGCGCTTTACTCGCAAGTTCCCGTGGTGCTGGTCAGTGCTAAGGGTTCGCCGCGTTATTTGCGGCTAGAGCAATTGTCCGGCAAAAGTTTGACTTTGGTGCAAGGCAGTGCGGTGGATGAGGCGGTGCGCGAGGTCAATCAGCAATTGGCCGTGCGCAATTTGCCGGCGATTTTAATTGAGTGGGCCGACCCTACCTTGGCTGTAGAGGATGTACTCGAACTCGTCCAGGCCGGCGTGTATCCGCGTACGGCCGTCGAGTTGCCGATTGCCGAACGCTGGAGCAAGGTGCTGCCCAAACTGCGCATTGACCGTCATATACAGTTGGATAATCGCCGCGATCTGCACTGGTATCTCTCGCGGCAGGCACCGATGCTGGGCGCGACCCTTGAGCGTTTCTTGAGTGAGTATGTGAGCCCAGCGGATCAAGATGCGGCCTTTTTGCGGGTTAATCGACGTGCTTATCGGGTGCATTACCCGTTGTCACGGGCTGATCGGCAGCGGCTTGAAAAAATTCGCCCAACTCTGCAGCGGTATGCCGCGCAAAGTGATTTGGATTGGTTAACGTTGGCCGCTTTAGCCTACAAAGAGTCATCCTTTAATCCGCGAGTGCGGGGCGGTAATGCGCCCAGCGGCTTGATGCAAATCACCCCGGCCGCTGCGCGCAGTGTGGGTGTTAGCAACAGTAAAACACTGGATGGCAATGTGCAGGCCGCAGCTAAGTACATGGCGATGCTGCGCAAACGTTTTTTTGCCAGCCCACAAATCGCTGAGGAGCAGCGCATGGCGTTTATCTTGGCCGCTTACAATCTTGGTCCTGAACGCGTGCAAAGTTTGCGTGCAGAAGCACGCCGGCAAGGGTTAAACCCTAATCAATGGTTTTTTCAGGTGGAGCGGGTGGCCATGGAACAACTGGGGATGGGCGTGAGCGGCTATGTCAGCAGTGTGAGTAAGTACCAACTGGCTTTTGCTCGCGAGCGACATACCCTGGAAGCCAGTGCTGCGCCCGCCCGCTCAAGGCCGTAATAAGCACAGCACACGGCTCAGACACCTTGCCTGCCGCTGCTCTTAGGGCTTGGCTAGTTCGCTACTGGCTTGCAAGCGTAAGCGCTCTTGCGGATTAAACTGTGCCTCGGCGAGACGCTGAACTTCAGCGTTTTTATCTGTTGCACTTAGGCCCGGGTTTGCTTGTATCTGCGTGCTGGCCTGTTGGTAGTCGCGCAAACGCTGTTGCCAGTTTTGCCGTTGCTGATCGAGGCTGGCCAGCCGATTAGCCGCCTGTTCGCCAACCAGTTGCTGACGCAACTGCTGAATTTGCGCGCTGCTGCCACCTGCCGCTTGCAACTGGGCTGTTTGCTCGCGCAGTTCACTCTGTAGTTGGGGCAATACACTGTCTTGCAGTTCGCTCGGTAACTGGGCGCGAAGTTGGTCGATAGCTCGGCCTTTGGCCAGCGGATCAAGCTTGCTGTCTTGTTGCACAGCCAGCCGGGCTAGGGTGAATTGGTTGTAGGCTTCTTCGCTGGCAAAAAATGCTTGATGTGCCTGCTGGCTGAAAATGCGCGCGCGCAACGCCTGCACGGCCAGTTCGCGCTGACGCAGGCCGTCGACGCTGGTCACTTGTGGTAAGTCGCGCTCCAAGAGAATCAACTGTCGTTTGTAGTCGAGGTATTGGCTCAGTAACTCGTGGGCTTGGCCTTGGGCGGGTTGCTGCAACTGGGCATCGATGTAGGCGTTTAGGCGTGCAAGGCTGACGGTGAGGCTGTCCTCACCGATGGCACTCAAGAAGTAGTCAAATATCTGCACGATATCGCGGGTAATTTGTAAATTGCCGGCGGCATCGAGGGTAAAAGTACCGTCCACTTCAGTGCCATCAAACGAAGCTGGCATGTTTGCTGACAGAGCTTTAGTGGTCGCCCTTGGTGTCGCAGTCGGCATGCTGGCTTGGTTGTCGATTGGCTCAAGCAAACCAGTGCTGACTGAACTGGCGAGCATCGGTATTGGGCTGATCGGTGGCGTAAGGTAAAAGACTAGAGCTGCACAGCCGGCAAATAACACGGGCAGGCCGATAATGATTTTTTTCACAGGGTGTGCTCGAGGATACTGGCAGCGACACTTATTGCCGCTGCCAGTAGGGCTTACAGGCTGGCGTTTTTCAAGCGATTGGCGTGCTGGCGATACACGCTGGTTGGGCTGGTTTCGAACAAGCTGGTAAGGCCGATCACTTGATTCACCTCATCAAGGTGATTCATGCGGTAGTTATCGCGGATCACCTTGCCAAGGTGCGAGCTGCAGCGGGGAACCAAACCGTCGTTGGCTTCGCCGCTCATGATCAATGCCCCAGCACCCATCAATAAATCGCTGGGGTCCAGCAGGTTAGTCAGTGGGCTGGTGCCGCCCCACGAGTAGTAAGCAATGCCATTAACCTTGTAAGCGCCCTCGCCACAGGCTGAGGTTGGAATGCCCTGAGGGAATTTGGCATTGAAGCTTGCCGCGCCTGCGGTATTCAGTGACTCGAGTGCGCCCAAGGCATTTTGTGGTGAGCTGCTTGGGTTGTTGGACAGCAAGTTGATCAAACTGGCCAAGCCATTAGCTAGGCCGGCTAACAACCTTTCGCCAGCAGAACCTGGCTGCACGTTGCGGATCAGATCGGCCACCGGAGAGCCCTTATGCGGTGAGCCAATACTGGTGACGGAAGCGACTAGGTCTGGGCGCACGGCGGCCACATAACGAATGGTCGGGCCGCCATGGCTGTGGCCGAGCAGGTTGACCTTGCTTTGTCCGCTGATGGCGACGATTTCTTCAATCTGTGCCAGCAGCTCTTCGCCACGTGCTTCGGAGGTGTTTAATTGGCTCACTTGGGTCACGTAGACCTTCGCCCCGTCGCGGCGCAGAGCAGATGGAATGCCGTACCAGTAATCAACGCCGAGCAGCTTATCGAAACCGAGCATGCCGTGGCTGAGCACGATCGGGTAATTGGTTTGCGTATAGCCCGTAGCGGCATTGGCGGGGACGGCTACGGCCAGACAGGAAGCAATGCAGAGTGCGAGCAGGGTTTTATTATTGTTCATGGATGCTCTCGTTGAGATGGTGCAGTTCGGTTCGCTTGAATTCCTTGTTTGTTAACGCGACGTTCCTTCGTACAGCAGCTGAAAACCTAACGCAGATTCCATGCCAAATAATGCTAAAGGCCATACAGGCTCTGGCTTGCGGCTTTGCGCTCAGTTACAGGTGTGCGCTGAAAATAGTCTGTGCAGCGACTGTTACCAGAGGTAAGTAATTACTTGCATGTATGTGTAGACTGATAATTATTCATGGCGTGAATAATTATCAGTCTCGGCGCACACCAATCGAAAGGTTGGTGTGCTGATAGGTGTGGGTGTGGTCGGGCAGAGTCGGCGGCTGTTTGCGACGGCGCTGTTAACAGATCAAGTTATCTGCCTGGCGGTATAGCAGTAACAGCTTGCGGGTGATGCTTTGCTGGATATCACTGCGCTCAAAGCTGGAAAGCCTGCTGAGCTTTTGCACCTGCAGTCGAT
>JBBKVZ010000462.1:0-3089 GCA_037968715.1 Pseudomonas sp. | reverse complement strand
GCCGCATTACTGCTGCTCGAACAAGCGTCTATGCGCCAGCAACTGCTGCTGGCCCAAGAGCAGATCAAACAGCGCTACCTGAGTGACCGTGGCGCAACCAGCCACGATCCGGCGCTGGCCAAAGCCGGGCAATCCCTGCAACTGCTGCTGGCTAACAGTGGTTTTCTCAGTCGCCCGGCCGAGCTACTGGGCAGCCAAGGTTATGGCCTGCCGCAACCGCAGGAGTGGCAACACCTGCAAGACAGCAGCGCCAGCCGTCAACAAGAGTTGCGCCGCCTCAGCGATGCACTCAGCCAAGCAGTGCGCTCACTGCTAAGCCCGGAGCAAGTGCTGGAAATCGAAGCTGGCGAAGCCAATCTCGCCAACCTCGGCACACAACTGCGCACCCTGCACAAAGCCAGCGGCGGCCTGCAACTGCCGTAGGGCTGGTGGAGGCCACCCGAAAGCAGCGGGCCAAGTCGACGGTTCTCTGACTGTAATCTGGCTAGCGGGTCTAGAGCTGCTCTTCCTGCTCCTCCGGTAACTGCGGGTCGAGTAGCAGCCAAGGCAAGCGACTGTTTACCCAAATATGCCGGTCGGCCGGGGCATCTTCGGGGTGATCGAGCGTTGCCACCGTAATATCCATACTGTCTGGACTGAGCGTGGTGAACAGCGCCAGTTGCGCACCGCAGCCTGGGCAAAAATAACGCATGCAAGTAGCCGAAGAAACATACTCGGCTGGCACCCCGCGTAACCACGCAAACGCCTCCCGCGGCACCGTTACCCAGCTGGTAACAATACCGCCACTGGTCCGCCGACAGATCGAGCAATGACAATGGGCGATGTCCTGCAATGGCGCCGTGCAGTGGTAACGTAACTGGCCGCAATGACAGCTGCCCTGCTGGGTTTTACTCATGCTAATGCTCCATCACTCACACGCTGAAGATTTCCGCACGCGGGTAAAAATACCTAGGCCGCACGCCAGCCCGTTTTTTTGCACCGACACCTGCGCCAGTACATCACGCTAAACTCACGGCCAAGACAGCCCGAATAAGTAAGTATTGATCATGCAATGGTTAACCAGCCCGGAAACTTGGATCGCTTTTCTCACCCTCACGGCGCTGGAGGTCGTGCTCGGCATCGACAACATCATCATGCTGAGCATTCTGGTCAGCCGCATGCCCAAGGCCCTGCAAGCCAAGACGCGGTTCTTCGGTCTGGCGTTGGCCATGCTCACGCGAATTATGTTGCTGCTCTCGATCACCTGGGGAATGCGCCTCAATAGCGACCTGTTTAACCTGCTGGGCCAAGGGATTTCCGGGCGAGATTTGAGCCTATTCTTCGCTGGTTTGTTTCTGCTCTACAAGAGCAGCATGGCGATTTACCACGGTTTGGAGGGTGAGGACGAAACCCTCAACGAGCCGAAAAGCATGGCCGGCGATTTTATCGACAGTCACCCCAGCCTGAAGATGCTCGCCCTGTCGTTTCTGACCATGGTTGGCACCCTGCTCATTGCCGAAGCCTTCGATGTGCAGGTGCCCAAGGGCTATGTGTACTTCGCCATGGCCTTCTCGCTCGGCGTTGAAGCCATCAATATCCGTATGCGCTCGGCGCTGGCCAAAAAGCGCCAGCCAGGTGCGCCAGTGAAGTTGCGCAAGGATATTCCCGGCGAATAACCCGGCACCTTTACCCTTGCCCAGACCCCGCCGGGCCGCCAAGATGAGCCCTTTGGCCCGGACTGGGGATTAACGTGCTGCCATTGTTATTGGCCTTGTGGCCATTATTTGCCCTGATTATTGCCGGCTACTGCCTGCGCCGGCGCAATTTCCCGGAAGCGGCTTTCTGGCCGGGAGCCGAGCGCCTGAACTATTTCATTCTGTTCCCGGCCCTGCTGTTTAGCAGCCTGGCCCGCGCCCCGCTGGATAATCCGGCCCTGCCGCGCATGGCCTTGGCCGTGCTGCTGAGTTTGAGTTTGGCCTGGCTGGCATTGCTGCTGTTGCGCCGTGTATATGGCTGGCCGGCGGCGCGCTTTGGGGCGTTCGCCCAAGGCGGCCTGCGCTTCAATACCTATCTTGGGCTAGCCGCCATCGGTAGTTTGTATGGCCCGCCGGGGATGAGCTTAGCGGCGTTATTGCTGGCCCTGTTGGTGCCGGCAGTGAACATTCTTTCGGTCTGGTCATTAAGTGCCGATCGCGGCATCAGCAGCCGCAGCTTGTTCCTGCCAATAGTGCGCAATCCGTTGATTCTGGCCTGTCTGGGCGGTGTTCTGCTCAATCTCAGCGGCCTCGGCTTACCGGGCGGCAGTGAGCGCCTGCTTAGCCTACTGGCCGCCGCCAGCCTGCCACTGGGTTTGCTGTGTGTCGGTGCGGCCCTTAAGCCAGAGCAATTGGGCGGTGAGCTGCGCGTACTGTTTGGCAACAGTCTGCTGCGTTTGCTGGGCATGCCCTTACTGGCTTGGAGCGTGGCTTACGCGCTGCACCTGCCGACGCTGGAGCGAAGCATTCTGGTGCTGTTCTTCGCCCTGCCGACCGCGCCCACCGCCTATGTGCTGACCCGCCAATTGGGTGGCGACAGTCAGCTAATGGCTGGCCTGATCACCCTGCAAACGCTATTGGCCGCCGCTAGCCTGCCGCTGGTGTTGCAATGGCTCGCTTAGCTGGCGGCGCAAGGCAACGGCTGCCACACCCAAATGGCCGGCAGTTATAGCCGCTGCCCTCAAAACAGCGCCAGTTGCTCGCGACTGTCTGCTGCATCACTGGGTTTCGTCAATTTGCCGGACAGCGGTTGCGCTAGGCGCAGGGCCAGTCCAGCGGCGCGTTCGGCTTTGGTATTCACCGCTTCGCTGATGCGCGGTGCCTGCGCCCAAATTTCCACTTTATGCTTGGCGCGGGTGATACCGGTGTAGAACAGGCTGCGGGTCAGTAGCGGGCTGGATTGCTCGGGCAGCACCAGTAACACTTCACTAAATTCCGAGCCTTGGCTTTTGTGCACGGTCATGGCAAATGCCGTTTCGTGGCTGGGCAGGCGGGTGGTGCTGAAGGCGCGATGGCTTTGCTCAGCGCCATTCTCGCCCTCAAAAAACACCCGCAAGCCCTGCGCGGTTTTCAGGC
>JBBKVZ010000461.1:0-8232 GCA_037968715.1 Pseudomonas sp. | reverse complement strand
ATGTCATTAGTCACCGCAGTTCCACCTTCGCGCTTGGCGGTTTGGCGGCATGCCTGCCGGTTGCGCACACTGCCACTGGCGGCCGCCTGTATTTTGTTGGGCGCTGGGCGCTGGGCTGACAGGTGGCCGCTGGGTAGCCTTGCCGCTGCTGTTAATGCCGTTGTATCGGCAGTTATTGCTGCGAGTGGCGCGCGTACCAGCGTTGCAGCTGGACGTCGAATTACCGCGCCTGGCCGCAATGAGCTTGGCGCAGGCGCTGCTGTTTCTATTGGGTGCTTGGCTGGATCTGGCTTAGGCGCGAGAGTAAGCCTTGCCGGTTATTGCTTGTCTCAGGGTAAGGGTAAGGCGAGTTGCGCGCTGCGCTGGTCAGCGAGGCTTTCCAGTGGTTTTGGGCGGTCGATAAAATAGCCCTGCGCGTAATCGATACCCAAGTCGCGCAGGCAGTCGAGGGTGGCTTGGCTTTCGACAAATTCGGCAACGGTTTTCAGCCCGAGTTGCTGGGCAATTTGTTGCATGGAATTGACCATCGCCTGATTGATTGGATCGTGCTCGATGCCACTGATAAAAGTGCCATCGATTTTCAGTAAATCTAAGGGCAGATGGCGCAGATAGGCATAGGAGGCGAAGCCACTGCCAAAGTCGTCGAGGGCAACCTTGATGCCTTGTTCGCGCAGCTGGGTAATCCATTCGGAGGACACGCCCAGTTCGCCAAGAGCGACCATCTCGGTAACTTCGATACACAACTTCTCAGCCGGTAATTGATGGCTCGCCAGTAGCTCTTTAAGCAGCAAGTGCACTTCGCTGTCCAGCAGTGAGCTGCCGCTGAGATTGATATTGACCTGAGTAAGCTGGCTCAAATGGTGTGGGTTGTGCTCCATCCACTCGAATACTCGGCGGATCACCCAGCGATCAATCACCCCCAGCAAACCATAGCGCTCGGCTGCGCCGAGAAATTGTCCAGGGGCAATCCACTCGCCCGACTGTGGGTCGCGATAGCGCAGCAGCACCTCATAATGCCAGCCGGTTTCGGCTTGCTGCAGGGGCTTTACAGGTTGGAAAAACAGTTCGAAATGCTGATGCTCGATGGCCGCGCGCAGGCGGGTAATCCACTGCAGTTGGCGTTGATGCTCAAGCAGTATGCCGTCGCCCGGATTAAATTGCAGAACCCGATTGCGGCCTTGATGCTTGGCCCGCTGGCAGGCGCTGTCGGCCCAGTTCAGGGCGGTTTCCCAGTCGGTAACGGCACTGCTCAGTTGCAGCAGGCCAATGCTCACGAACAACCGAAATGGCCGGCCTTGCCAGTTGAAGACAAATTGTTCGACGCAGGCGCGCAAAGCTTCGGCCTGGTCCATGGCCGCCTCGCTGTCGGCTTGCTCAAGTAGCACTACAAATTCATCACCGCCAATGCGCGCTAATTTGGCCTGGGCCGGCAGCTGGTGTTGCAGTTTGCTGGCCAGCTGGCGCAGCAGTTGGTCGCCGGCGGAATGCCCGCAGAGGTCGTTAACCTGTTTGAACTGGTCGAGGTCGAGGTACAGCAGGTGAGTAAAATTCTGGCTGCCCGATTTGTTTAAACTGGCTTGCAGCAAACGCTCCATTTCGCGGCGGTTGAGTAAGCCAGTGAGTGAGTCGTGGGCGGCGAGATCTTGCAGGTGCAGCTCTAGGGCATGGCGTTCGCTGAGGTCGACCACTATGGCCTCAATGCCTTCTTGAGCCGGCAACAAATACAGCGATAGATAGACCAGAAGGGTGTTACCGCAATGATCGCGCACTTGGCACTCGCCACTCACCGTGGGCTGAGCTGTTGTTAATTGCTCCAGCAGGTGGGTCCAGTCGGCGGTCTTTAGCAGGCTTTGAATCGGTTGGCCGAGCAGGTTTGGCGTTTGCTCTGCGGACTGTCCGAGTAGGCGCAGAAACCCCGGATTGGCTTCGACAATGGTGCCATCGCGCTGGCAGCGGACAATGCCCTCAGAGGCGTTATTGAACAGTGCTTGGTAGCGTTCGAGGTTGTCTATGGCTTGCTGCCGGCTGGCGAGTAAATCGACGCGCACCTGCTCCAGTTGCTTGGCACTGAGAATGCCAAACAGAAAAAAACTGATGGCTGGCAAATAGAAACCGAGCTGGCTGAATAGCGGCAGGTTAGGCAGCCAGCCCATGCGGCTCAGGGGCAGGGTGAGCATTACCAGGAACACGGCGGACCAGAGCAGCAGCAAGGGTTTGGCCAGCGACCGCTTGAGTTTGACGGCGTAGATGGTCAGACCTATTTGGTACACACCGTTGAGCAGGAACAGGCTGTTGATTAATCGCTGCTGCTGAAAATCGTTGAGGCCCACTACTGCCGGGGTGGCGCACAGTACGATCAGGGCAAAAAAAGCATTGCGCAG
Source organism: Pseudomonas sp. (assembly GCA_037968715.1). Classification (GTDB taxonomy): domain Bacteria; phylum Pseudomonadota; class Gammaproteobacteria; order Pseudomonadales; family Pseudomonadaceae; genus Aquipseudomonas. Next base: position 5,851 of record JBBKVZ010000461.1, on the reverse strand, counting down.
TATCCGCAAGCGCCGGCCCTGCAGGTCCAGAATACTGCAGATAAACAGGGTGCTGGCAATCAACGTAGCGGCGCCGGCAAAGTTGAGCAGAATAGTCGGTACGCTCGGATGCAGTGGCCAGAGCAGGTTGATCGGGCCGAGTGCGGCGCTGTAATACAAGGTTGCGCTGAACAAAGTGGCGCAATAAAAGCCCAGCTGCGGCTCGCGCAAGGTGCTGTATTTGGCTAGATGAAATAAGCCCATGATCAGCAGCGCGCCGCACAGCAGGCCGTTTTTTAGCCAGCTGTAACTGAGTAGTTGCGGGCTGCTGGCGCTGGCGATCAGGGCTAGTGGCAGGTTCATGGCTGCGCTGCTTTTTACCCGCAGAAGAACCTCGTGGTGGCCGGCTCGCAGTGTCGGCAACGGCAACAGGAAGTTCGCATAGGGTTCGCTGCGCGCGCTGAACGGCAGCAGGTCACCGGCGTTCCCGGCCGGCTGGAGTTGGTCGTTGACCATTATCCAGAGCTGTATATCGTCGATAAAAGGGTTGTCGATAATCAGCGACAGGCGCTCGGCGCTAGTCTTATCGATCGCAAAGCCTATCCACCAAACGCTGCCGGAATAGCCCAGCCGTGGGCTGCCGTCACTTAGCCGGCCATGCTCTAGCAATTGCTCAAACGCCTGCTGCGGACCGAGGCTGGCGTGCGGGTCTTCCAATAACTGGGTTTGCTGCAGCAGCACGGGTTGCTGCAGCTGCTGCGGGTTGGCCTGAATGCTCGGCAAAGCCGCTAAGCTCTGGCCGGCTAACAGGCACAGGCAGATCAGCAACCAAGAGGATGGCGTGCGCAGAAGTTGCAGCATTGACAGCACCTGTGGGCAGAAAGTGGCTGCGCCAGAGCTTCTTAAAGAGCCCTGTGCGGTTTCCCGTGACGCATAGTGAATTCTAGCCGAAGCTGACGGTGCTGCTAGGTTTCTTGCATATTCAGGCTAAGCAGTAGGATCACTTTGCGGCGAGCCTGCAGGGCTAACTTGCGCTATCGGGCGGAAATACCAGCAGCCCGGTGCGCGGCGACTTGCTGCTGGAGCAGGTATGCTGTGTATAGATTCCTATTTGTGAGGCGCTGATGAAAACCTTGACTGAGCACTTGGCGCAATACGCCGCTTATCACCGTGACCGACGCAATATCGCCACGCATTTTATTGGCATTCCATTGATCGTGTTGGCCGCGGCTATATTGCTCTCGCGTCCGGGTTTGTCGGCCTTGTCTCTGTGGTTTTCGCCAGCCAGCATGACCTCTTTATTAGCGGCGGGTTTTTACCTGCGTCTGGATCTGCGCTTTGGTTTGCTGATGAGCGCCTTGCTCGGTTTATGTCTGTGGGCTGGAGCCGTGCTGGCGGTGCAAACCACTGCGGTTTGGCTCGGTTGGGGGCTGGGCCTGTTTGTGCTCGGCTGGCTTATTCAGTTCGTTGGTCATTACTACGAGGGCCGCAAGCCGGCTTTCGTCGATGACCTTATGGGGCTCGCGGTTGGCCCGCTGTTTGTAGTGGCTGAGTTGGCCTTTTTACTCGGCTTGCGCAATGAGCTGCGTGAGGCGGTGGAGCTGCGCGCGGGGCCAACGTGTATACGGCAACTTTAGCTCTGTCGCGGCGTGTAGCGGGCGCGTAGCTTCGTCGATAAGCTTGCAGCGTCGGCGAGTAAGCGTTGATCGGTGATTATTAGCGACAAGCTGTTGGGACTTTCGTAGCAAAAACGGCGACAATGAGCGTACGTGTGTTCATTCAACGTTCTTATTTTTATGAGGCCATTATTCATGTGGTACAACGGCATTCTTGATCTATCCGCCTGGCAGTTATTAGCTGTCACCTTGCTGATTACCCATGTGACCATTGTGGGTGTGACAGTTTATTTGCACCGTTACTCGGCGCACCGTGCCTTGGAATTACATCCAGCACTGAAACACTTCTTCCGTTTTTGGCTGTGGTTGACCACGGCGCAGAACACTCGTGAGTGGACGGCCATTCACCGCAAGCATCACGCTAAATGCGAAACCGTCGATGACCCGCACAGCCCAGTAATTAAAGGTCTGCGTACGGTATTACTGACCGGTGCCGAGCTGTATCGGGCCGAGGCCGAGAACCCGGAAACCCTGCGTATCTACGGCAAGAACTGCCCAGAAGACTGGGTCGAGCGTAATGTCTATTCACGCTTCCCAATGGGCGGTATCGCCATCATGGCGGTGATCGACTTGGCGCTGTTTGGTGTGCTCGGTCTGACCGTGTGGGCTGTGCAAATGATGTGGATTCCGGTGTGGGCGGCGGGTGTAGTGAATGGCCTCGGTCATGCTGTTGGCTACCGTAATTTCGAGTGCCGCGATGCTGCCACCAACTTGTCGCCGTGGGGCATCATCATTGGCGGTGAAGAGCTGCATAACAATCACCACACCTACCCGAACTCGGCCAAGCTCTCGGTTAAACCGTGGGAATTTGACATGGGTTGGGCGTGGATTCAGTTGTTCAGCTTTCTGCGCTTGGCCAAGGTTCAGCGTGTGGCGCCTATTGCCCACCGTGTGGCGGGCAAGGGCAGCTTAGATATGGATACGGCCATGGCCATCCTCAACAACCGTTTCCAGATCATGGCGCAGTACCGCAAGCTGGTGATCGCGCCCTTGGTCAAGCAAGAGCTGGCCAAGGCGGATGAGTCGGTGCGTTATCAGTTTCGGCGCGCCAAGCGTCTGTTATCGCGGGAAACCAGTCTGCTGGATGAAAAGCACCACGCGCGGATTCAATTGATGCTTGAGCAAAGCCAGGCACTCAAGGTGATCTACGAGAAGCGTTTGGCCCTGCAGCAAATCTGGTTGAAAACCAGCAGCAATGGCCACGAAATGCTCGAAGCCATTAAGCAGTGGATCAGCGAGGCGGATGCCAGCGGCATTCAGTCGTTACGCGAATTTGCCGAACAACTGAAGACCTACTCGCTGCGCCCCGCTAACGCCTAGCGCCGCCGCGCCATAAACAACCCGCCCTACTTCGGTACGGCGGGTTTTTTTATGCTTGGGTTTGGTCGGCGTGGCCAGCCGTCGGAACCTAGGTGTCTGAGTTGCGCAATACTTATTTTGATTATAATCTATAGTTTAATAGATTGTTATTTGATTAAGTGAGGCAGTGATGATGGTGTCTGCTGAGGCGCTGGATGTGGTGCGTTTGCGCGAGTCGGCAGACGCCGCTGGGCAACTTTTGAAAACCTTGGCCAATCCAGATCGCTTGTTGTTGCTCTGTCAGTTGTCGCAGGGCGAGCGTAACGTTGGCGAGTTAGAGACGCTACTGGGCATTCTGCAGCCGACACTCTCGCAGCAATTGGCGGTGCTGCGCCGTGAAGGCTTGGTCGACACCCGTCGCGATGGCAAGCAGGTGTTTTACCGCATCAGCAGCCCGCAGGCGTTGGCCATTATCAATACGCTCTATCAACTGTTTTGCGCGGAGGAAGGGCAATGAATATTGATTGGCTGAACTTTACACCGTGGTCGGCGCTGGCGGGCGGTGCTCTGATTGGTTTGGCCGCAGCAATATTTGTGCTCGGCAATGGGCGTATAGCTGGAATCAGTGGGTTGCTGGGCAGCCTGCTGGCGCGCACAACTGAGGGGCGAGCAGAGAAGGCGTTGTTTCTGTTTGGCCTGCTGTTGGCACCGCTGCTCTGGCAGGTATTTCAGGTGTTGCCGGCGATCGAGTTTCAGGCTGGCTGGCTGAATTTGCTGGTGGCCGGTTTGCTGGTTGGGGTCGGTAGTCGCTACGGCGCGGGCTGCACCAGCGGGCATGGGGTGTGCGGTATATCAAGGCTAGCGCCCCGTTCACTGCTGGCCACTCTGACGTTTATGGCCGCCGGTTTTTCCACGGTATATGTATTACGTCATTTGTTGGGAGGCTAAGCATGACTAAGTTCAGTGCGTTTTTAGCCGGGCTGATTTTTGGTCTGGGTTTGTTACTGGCCGGCATGGCTAATCCGGCCAAGGTGTTGGCCTTTCTCGATTTAGCCGGCGCCTGGGACCCGTCCCTAGCATTGGTGATGGCGGCCGCGATCGCTGTGGCGCTGCTGCCCTTTACTTGGGCTAAACGGCAGAGTCGCTCACTGCTCGGTGCGCCGATGCAGTTGCCGCAAAAGCGTGAGCTCGACCGCCGCTTGGTGTTGGGCAGTTTGCTGTTTGGCAGTGGCTGGGGCATTGCCGGTATTTGTCCGGGGCCGGCGCTGGTGTTGATCTTTACCGGGCACTGGCAGGCGTGGTTGTTTGGCGCCGCGATGTTGGCTGGGATGGGCATCTTTGAACTAGTAGAGCGACGTAGGAGTGCAATATGAGTGCGCAGATTCAGGCCTTTTTTGATCTGGCCAGCTCCACCTACAGTTATGTGCTGCGTGACCTGGCCAGTCAGGCCTGCGCGATCATCGACCCGGTGCTGGATTACGACCCGGCCGCAGGACGCATCGGCCATGCCAGTGCACAGCAAATCATCGACTACGTGCGCGCCGAGCAATTGCAGGTGCAGTGGTTGCTGGAGACCCATGTGCATGCCGATCACCTCTCGGCGGCGGCTTATTTGCAAACGCAGTTGGGCGGCCGGTTGGGCATAGGCGCGCAGATCGGCGTGGTGCAAGCCACCTTTGCCAAGCTGTTTAATGCCGAGGCTGAGTTTGCCAGCGACGGCAGCCAGTTTGATCAACTGTTTGCTGACGGCAGCAATTTTAAAATTGGCGAGTTGGCGGTGCACGTGCTGCACACCCCCGGACACACCCCGGCGTGCTTGACCTATGTGGTCGGCGACGCGGCGTTTATTGGCGATACCCTATTTATGCCTGATTACGGCACGGCGCGCTGCGACTTCCCCGGTGGTGATGCGCGGGCGCTGTACCGCTCGATCCAAAAAATCTTCGCTTTGCCCGCTGCGACACGCTTATTTATGTGCCACGACTACACAGCGCCAGGGCGCAGCGAGCATCAGTACCTGAGCACAGTCGCCGAGCAGCGCGCGCAGAACGTGCATGTCCATGCAGGCATTGATGAGGACAGTTTCGTCGCCATGCGCACTGACCGCGATGCCGGCTTGAGCATGCCTGCACTGATGCTGCCATCGGTGCAGGTGAATATGCGCGCCGGGCATTTACCGCCGGCGGAAGAGAATGGCGTGCGCTATTTGAAGGTGCCGCTGGATCAGCTTTAAGCCAAGGTAAAGGTCATGTTCCAGCGATGCTTTGGGTGCAAAACGTAGGGTGGGCTTTAGCCCACCGCATCTGATCGCAACACAACTGGTGGGCTGAAGCCCACCCTACAGGTCCACCCACATGCTGCCCTGCGCCCGTTGCAATGCAGCGCTATTACGGCGCGGGCTGCTGTTGGGTGATGCAGTGGATATTGCCACCGCCGAGCAGAATCTCCCGGCCCGGCACCATTACCACCCGATGTTCGGGAAACAGGCGTTGCAAGATGGCCTCAGCTTCGGCGTCCATTGGGTCGTCAAATTTCGGCGCGATGATGCCGCCGTTGACGATCAAAAAGTTTACGTAAGAGCCAGCCAAACGAATCGACGGATCACGCGCTTGACTGCCTTCGGCTGCGTCGACGCCGGCGCATTCCTCAAGCGTGGCGTGCAGCGGGCCGGGGATTGGCATCTTGTGCACGATCAGCTGACGCCCTTTGGCATCCCGAGCGTTTTCCAGCACGCGCATGGCCGCTTGGCAGCGCGGGTAGTTAGGGCTTTGTGGGTCGTCGGTCCAGGCCAGCAACACTTCGCCGGGGCGCACATAACAGCAGAAGTTGTCGACGTGGCCGTCGGTCTCGTCATTGAACAGGCCGTCTGGCAGCCAGATGACCGTGTCGATGGCCAG
>JBBKVZ010000460.1:0-7798 GCA_037968715.1 Pseudomonas sp. | reverse complement strand
GAACCGGACAACACCAAAAATACCAAGCCGATCATTCGCCACGAGAATAACCAGCCACTCCAGTCGAAGGGCTGATGGCGATCGCGAAATACCTGCCAAGCCTTGGATGCCAGCAGCAGTGGAAATAGATAGGCGAAATAACCGAGCGCGACAAACAGCCAGTCGGCACACCATGCACCGACTAAACCAGCGGCATTTTGCACCAGGGCAATATTGCTGTTGTGACTGGAGCTAGGATCGCTTTTGTCGTAGGTCAGAAGCGCCAGCCACAAAATCAGGCAAAGGGCGACCAGTGCCAGTAGCGCGCCTTCCTTCAAACGATAATGCAGCTGTTGACGCCAAACTGAGGTTTGGACTGTGTTTTTAATCGAGGTGGAGTTCTTCAAAACGCGTATTTCCCTGCGCCTAAGGCGACCGCAAACACTAGTTGGCGGCTAAATATGAGCATTGTACGGGTTTGCCGGGGCGCTGAATGCCAGTGCGTCTGCATAAAGGCGCATTTTGCCGGCTAATCATGCTTGGGTGTAGCATAGCGACCAGCACCACTACCCACCCCGGTAAGCGGCTCAATTGGAGCACGCATTCTCTTTCGAGACAAAGGCTTATGAGGAGTTTTTATGAGTGAAGTTAAGCATTCGCGCCTGCTTATTTTAGGTTCAGGCCCTGCCGGTTATAGCGCTGCGGTATACGCCGCACGCGCCAACCTTAAACCGTTATTAATTACCGGCATGCAGGCTGGCGGGCAACTTACCACTACCACTGAAGTCGACAACTGGCCAGGCGACGTCGAAGGCTTAACCGGCCCGGCACTAATGGAACGCATGCAAAAGCATGCCGAACGTTTCGATACCGAGATTATTTTTGACCACATTCACACTGCAGAACTACAGCAGCGGCCATTTGTGCTCAAGGGCGACAGCGCCACTTACACCTGTGACGCCCTGATCATTGCTACTGGCGCCTCCGCACAATACTTGGGCCTGCCATCGGAAGAAGCGTTTTCCGGCAAAGGCGTATCGGCTTGCGCCACCTGCGACGGTTTCTTCTATCGCAATCAGGTAGTTGCGGTTATCGGCGGCGGCAACACTGCCGTTGAAGAGGCACTGTACCTGTCGAACATTGCCAAGGAAGTGCACTTGGTGCACCGCCGCGACAAGCTGCGTTCGGAGAAAATCCTCCAGGACAAACTGTTCGAGAAAGCGGCTAACGGCAATATCCGTCTGCACTGGAATCACAGTCTTGAAGAAGTGCTCGGCGATGCCAGCGGCGTCACCGGCGTGCGCTTGCAAAGCACCTTAAATGGCGAAAACAAAGAGCTGGCGTTAGCCGGCGTATTTATCGCTATCGGTCACAAACCTAACACAGAGCTGTTCACTGAGCAGCTCGAGATGCATAACGGCTATCTGAAAGTACGCGGCGGCAGTGAAGGCAATGCTACGGCCACCAGCATCGAAGGTGTCTTTGCGGCCGGCGATGTAGCCGACCACGTCTATCGTCAAGCCATCACCTCCGCAGGGGCTGGCTGCATGGCCGCGCTCGATGCAGAGAAGTACCTTGATATCTAAGTAGTACTGGCGGGGCGCTTAGCGCCCCCAACCTTTAATTTCTTGACTGGCAACTAACGCATGCTGACCTGGCTACAACGCGACTCTTTGGCCTTTCCTGCCCTCGACAAGGCCTTGCGCGAACCTAATGGCTTACTCGCTGCTGGTGGCGACCTTAGCCCTGAACGACTCGTACGAGCCTATCGACACGGCTGTTTCCCTTGGTTTCAAGATGGCCAACCCATTTTGTGGTGGTCACCGGACCCGCGCACCGTACTTTTGCCGGAAGAATTACACATCTCCCGAACGCTACGTAAATGCCTGCGGCAAAATCGCTTTCAGGTAACCTTTGATCGCCAGTTTTCCAGCGTTATTCAAGCCTGTGCAGCGCCACGCAGCGAGATCAATGGCACGTGGATTACCACGCCCATGCAGGCTGCTTACATTGAACTGCATCGACAAGGCATTGCGCACTCGGTTGAGGTTTGGCTAGGCGATGAGTTGGTCGGTGGTCTTTATGGACTGGCCATAGGACGCCTTTTTTTCGGCGAATCAATGTTCAGTCGAGCTGATAACGCCTCCAAAGTTGGTTTTGCCACCTTGGTCGGCTATCTGAAAAGCTGCGGATTTGTGTTGATTGACTGCCAAATGCCTACCGAGCACTTACACAGCCTTGGTGCGCGCGCTATCACTCGGCAAATATTTGCAGAATACCTACACAACCACTTGGATCAAGCAACCAGCGCCACGTGGTCCATCTAGGCGAGCATGCGAGGCTAACCTACACTTATTCGACCACATTGCGGAAATAGACCATGACTGAGTTGGCGCATCTTAAATTCTATGCCACTCAAGAGCATCCCTGCAGTTACCTGCCCTCAGAGCAGGCCACCACCCTATTTCTTGACCCCAGCCAACCGATGGACGTAGCAGTTTACGTCAAGCTTTCTGACGTAGGCTTTCGCCGCAGTGGCGACCACCTATATCGACCACATTGCCAAAACTGTTCAGCGTGTATTCCTGCACGTTTACCAGTTGCGCTTTTTCAGCCAAGCCGACAGCAAAAACGCATCATCAAGCGCAATGCCGATCTAACGATCACCTCTGCGCGACCAAAGTTTACTGAAGAGTATTACCTGCTTTATTCACGCTATATCGAGCAGCGTCACGCCGACGGCGATATGTATCCACCTAATCGAGAGCAATTCTCGGCTTTTTTAGTTCGTGATTTAGCCTTTTCAGTTTTTTACGAGTTTCGCCTAGACGGCCAGTTACTGGCGCTGGCCGTAACAGATGTGCTGCCGAGTGGTTTTTCTGCCGTATATACTTTCTTCGATCCAGCCTATGAGCCGCGCAGCTTGGGGCGCTACGCTATTTTGTGGCAAATAGCTGAAGCAGCACGCCTGGGGCTGCATTGCGTCTACCTAGGCTACTGGATAAAAGACTGTAAAAAGATGAGTTACAAGACCCAATACCGCCCAATTGAACTGCTGGTCAATCAACATTGGACGATACTGACTTGAAGTCATTGGCGTATAGCGCATTTTTCGGGCACAATGCACGCCGCTTTTGCCTGGAGCCAGTTGCACCGGGCCAATCATTGGTTACCGAGGATTTTACTGCATGGCGAAAGAAGACAGCTTCGAAATGGAAGGCACTGTCGTCGACACCCTACCTAACACCATGTTCCGTGTGGAGTTGGAAAATGGGCACGTCGTTACCGCGCACATTTCTGGCAAGATGCGTAAGAACTACATCCGCATCCTTACCGGCGACAAGGTACGTGTTGAGTTGACACCTTACGACTTGAGCAAAGGGCGCATCACTTACCGCGCTCGTTAATCTCGTCGAATAAAAAACGCCCGGCTAGCCGGGCGTTTTTTATTGCCTGCAATTTACCTGCTAAGCCATTTCTACTGTCGTTTCAAAGTCAAAGGTCAGCTCATCAGCCAGCACATCGACATGCACCACGCCGCCGTGCTCAGCCAGCTCACCAAAGAGAATTTCCTCCGCCAGCGGCCGCTTGATCTTATCTTGAATCAAGCGAGTCATTGGTCGCGCGCCCATCGCGGCATCGTAACCACGCTCAGCCAGCCAATCACGGGCAGCATGACTAACCTCCAGCAACACATGCTTGTCTTCCAGCTGCGCTTGCAGTTCGGTAAGGAACTTATCGACGATGTTTTTTATCACCTCATGGCTCAAGCGGCCAAATTGGATAATGGTGTCTAGGCGATTGCGAAACTCTGGTGTAAAGCTCTTCTTGATGATCTCCATAGTGTCTGAAGCATGATCTTGCCGCGTGAAGCCCATAGAGGCCCGAGCAGCGCTTTCAGCACCAGCGTTTGTGGTCATGATCAAAATGACATTACGGAAATCTGCCTTGCGCCCATTGTTGTCCGTCAAGGTGCCGTGATCCATAACCTGCAGGAGCAAATTAAAGACCTCTGGGTGAGCTTTCTCGATTTCATCGAGCAGTAACACGCAGTGCGGCGTTTTAGTGATGGCCTCCGTGAGCAAACCTCCCTGGTCAAAGCCAACATAGCCAGGAGGTGCGCCAATCAAGCGCGAAACGGTATGCCGCTCCATGTACTCAGACATATCGAAACGCACCAACTCAACACCCATCGCGCGCGCCAACTGCCGTGCAGCCTCGGTTTTACCAACTCCGGTGGGGCCAGCAAATAGAAACGAGCCGACAGGCTTGCCAGGCGATTTGAGGCCGGCTCGCGACAATTTGATTGCCGTAGCCAGTGAGTCGATGGCCGCATCTTGGCCAAATACCGTTAACTTTAAGTCGCGTTCAAGATTACGCAGTAACTCCTTATCGGAGCTGCTGACGTGCTTAGGCGGAATGCGTGCAATTTTAGCGACAATATCTTCAACCTGAGCAACGTCTATGCGCTTCAGCCTGCTGGCCTCAGGCTGAAGGCGCTGGTAAGCCCCCGCCTCGTCAATAACGTCAATGGCCTTGTCGGGCATATGCCTATCATTGATGTAGCGCGCTGCAAGCTCTGCGGCGGCACGCAAGGCCTCATCACTGTACTCGACATGATGATGAAGCTCGTAACGCGCCTTAAGCCCGCGCAAAATCCCCAAGGTGTCTTCCACCGAAGGCTCAACGACATCAACTTTCTGGAAGCGTCGAGCTAGCGCGCGATCCTTCTCAAAAATGCCGCGGAACTCCTGAAAGGTCGTAGAGCCAATGCAACGTATCTCGCCGGAGGAAAGCATTGGTTTGAGCAAGTTAGATGCATCCATGACTCCGCCAGAGGCAGCGCCTGCACCGATGATGGTGTGGATCTCATCAATAAACAAAATGGCGTGTGGTCGTTTGCGCAGCTCATTGAGCAATGCCTTGAAACGCTTTTCAAAATCGCCGCGATATTTGGTCCCGGCCAGCAGCGCGCCCAAGTCCAGCGAATAGACCACACTCTCCGCCAGTAAGTCAGGCACTTGGTTATCAACAATGCGCTTAGCCAGCCCTTCTGCGATGGCGGTCTTACCAACGCCGGCCTCACCGACCAGCAGCGGATTGTTCTTACGCCGGCGCGCTAATATTTGCGCAACCCGCTCGACTTCCAATTCACGGCCAACCAGCGGGTCAATACGTCCTTGGCGGGCCATTTCATTCAGATTGGTGGTGTAACTATCCAGAGGATTACTCGTAGAGCTCGACTCCCCGCCCTCATCCTCTTGCGACTCCTGCTCACTCTCCGGGTGGTCACCTTGCCCAGGCACTTTGGAAATACCGTGAGCAATAAAATTCACCACATCAATGCGCGCAACATTTTGCTGTTTGAGCAAAAACACAGCCTGGCTTTCTTGCTCGCTAAAAATTGCCACGAGTACATTGGCCCCGCTTACCTCACGCTTGCCAGAGCTTTGCACATGGAAAACAGCACGCTGTAAAACGCGCTGAAAACCCAAAGTTGGCTGAGTCTCACGGGCATCATCATGAACGGGGATAAGTGGTGTGGTTGAGTCAATAAACTCCTGCAGCTCTTGCCGCAGCTTGTCTAGATGGGCTCCACAGGCGCGCAGTACTGATGCGGCCGCCTCATTATCCAGCAGCGCCAGCAACAGATGCTCCACCGTCATAAACTCATGACGCTTGGCGCGTGCCTCCTTAAAGGCAAGGTTGAGGGTGACTTCGAGCTCTCGATTTAACATGGCTTTACCTCATACCCAAACGATTGAAACTAAACGTCTTTCTCTATCTCACAGAGCAGCGGATGCTGACTCTCTCTAGCGTACTGATTAACCTGCATAGCCTTGGTTTCGGCAATATCGCGGGTAAACAACCCGCAAACTCCACGCCCCTCGGTATGCACAGCCAGCATAACTTTGGTTGCCTGCTCGCGATTGAGGCTAAAAAACACCTCAAGCACCTCAACTACAAAGTCCATTGGCGTGTAGTCATCGTTAAATAGAACCACCCTGTACATAGGCGGCACTTGTAGTGCCGGCTTCGACTCCTGCACGGCGATGCCCGACGAATCATCCTCATTAAAATCTGGATGATCTTGGTTTGATGTTAGTCGAATCTGGCTAATTGCACGCATATAGAAAGGAAAGCTTTACTGGAGGGTGACTGGATGCAGAGGGAGTTTGAACGACTTCGCATTGCCCCGCTGCATGCGCTTGACTATCGGCAAAACAGTGTTACAAATAATTAATGCCCGAATGGGTATTAGGGGTTCCGTAGCACCGTTTTAACACCGAATCGGTTTGCGTAATCAGAGTGGATGATACCCCAGTGACGGGGTTTTTTGCAGAGGGATATCAGCATGCTTAGTGGCACGGTTAAGTGGTTTAACAACGCCAAAGGCTATGGGTTTATTTTGGAGGATGGCCAAAATGAAGACCTTTTCGCCCATTTCTCTGCCATTCGCATGGAGGGCTACAAAACCCTTAAAGCAGGACAGTCGGTTAGCTTTGATATTGTGCAAGGGCCCAAAGGCCTACATGCCATTAATATCTGCGACCCCACGGCAGCGCTTGCGCGCTGCGCAGAGCCCGAGCAAAGCAAGGTAGACGCCTAAACCCTGTGAAACGCCAGGTACAAAAAAGCCGCTCACTTGAGCGGCTTTTTTATCGCAGCGCTATTACATGTGCGCGATAGTTGCATCACCAAACTCAGAGCAAGACATCAGCTTGGCGCCTTCCATCAAACGCTCAAAGTCATAAGTGACAGTCTTCGCGCCGATAGCACCTTCAGTGCCCTTGATGATCAGGTCAGCCGCTTCCAGCCAGCCCATGTGGCGCAACATCATCTCTGCCGAGAGGATCAGCGAACCCGGGTTAACTTTGTCCAGGCCTGCATACTTAGGCGCAGTGCCGTGGGTCGCCTCGAACATGGCGATGGTGTCAGACAGGTTGGCACCCGGTGCAATACCGATACCGCCCACTTCAGCCGCCAAGGCGTCCGACAGGTAGTCACCGTTCAGGTTGAGAGTGGCGATTACGTCATAGTCAGCTGGACGCAACAAAATCTGCTGCAGCATGGCATCGGCGATTACATCTTTAACCACGATGTTCTTGCCGGTATTAGGGTTCTTGAACTGCATCCAAGGACCGCCGTCCAGCAACTCAGCGCCAAACTCAGTCGTGGCCACTTCGTAGGCCCATTCTTTGAAGGCACCTTCGGTGAACTTCATAATGTTGCCTTTGTGCACGATGGTCAGCGAGCTGCGATCGTTATCCACTGCGTATTGCAGGGCTTTACGCACGAGACGCTTAGTGCCGGCTTCCGATACTGGCTTGATACCGATACCGCACATGTCGGTGAAGCGAATCTTTTTCACGCCCATTTCTTCGGTGAGGAACTTGATCACTTTGATCGCCTCAGCGGAACCGGCTTTCCACTCTACGCCAGCATAAATATCTTCCGAATTTTCGCGGAAAATGATCATGTCGACATCTTGTGGCTTCTTCACCGGGCTTGGCACGCCGGTGAACCAGCGCACTGGACGCTGGCAAACATACAGGTCTAGCTCTTGACGCATGGCCACGTTGAGCGAGCGAATACCGCCGCCAACTGGAGTGGTCAGCGGACCCTTAATAGAGACCACATAATCACGCACCGCTTCGAGGGTTTCTTTCGGTAGCCAGGTGTCTTGATCGTAAACCTGCGTAGCTTTTTCGCCGGCGTAAACTTCCATCCAGGAAATCTTGCGCTCGCCGTCATAGGCCTTAGCGACAGCGGCATCAACAACTTTCATCATTACCGGGCTGATATCAATACCAATGCC
>JBBKVZ010000459.1:0-2924 GCA_037968715.1 Pseudomonas sp. | reverse complement strand
CCCGTCAGCGATCCGGCCCTGGCGGCTGACAACGGGGTGTTTGAGTTACAGCAGCAGTTTTACCCAAGCCTTGCACTGCCGAGCGGCGACAAAGTGGCCGCCGAACCACCGCATTGCCTGCACGTATTGCTGCATGCCGACGACGACCCCGAGGATCCACGCAGCGAGTGGATTCGCACCGGCCTGATCCGCTACGCCCAACCCCAGGTCGAGTCGCAACGGGTCAATGGTCAGCGCCGCTACAAGTCGATCATGCTACTTAACGGCTTCGCCCAGAACACCCTGCCCTTTGTTGCCGAAGAGCTCGGCAGCCGCAGTCTGGCCGCCATGCTCTATGCCAAGGGTTGGGATGTCTGGCTGCTGGAGTACCGGGTCAGCCCATTTCTGCGCGCCTCGGCGCAGTTCTCCAGCATGGACGACATCGCCGCCGGCGAAATCCCCAAAGCCATTGATTACATCCTCGAGCAACTGGGCAAGGTTGCGGGTGACGCGCCGCCCGTGCCCGGCGAGATGTTCTGCTTCAGCCACTGCGTCGGCTCGGCCTCACTGGGCATGTCGCTGCTCGGCGGTCATCTGACCCATGCCAATGCTCGGGCCAAGTTGGCCGGGGTATTGTTCTCGCAATTTCAGCCCTTTGTGATCGGTTCGAAAACCGCGCAAATGCGCCTACAGGTCGCCGCCTTACTGGTTAACGGCCTGCGCCTTGAACACCTGGAGTTTGCCGCTGGCACCGTGCAGGCCGATGCCCTGCATGCCCTGATGGACCGCCTGTTCGCCAGCTTTGACTACAGCGCAAAGGAGCGCTGCCCCGGCGAGCACGACCTGCGCCACCAGCACCCCGACAGCACCTCCTGCAAACGTATGGCCGGCGCCCTGAGCCGCCTGTTTCGTCACGATCAATTGCTGCCGATCACCCACGCCAAGCTCGACCAGTATTTTGGCCGGACCAACCTCGGGGTGTTTATGCACGGCGCCAAATGCGTTGAGTACGAGCGACTGGTGAATGCCAACGGGCAGAATGTGTATGCCACCGAGGACAACCTGCGCAAATTCCTGCCCATGCCGGTGATGTTGCTGCACGGCGCCGACAACGTGTTGTTCGACCAGGAATCCTGCGTGGAGACCTGGCGACAGTTAACCCGCACTTTCAGCTCTGAGCGCCTGCTGCGCGGCTACGACCATCAGCTAATCGCCGCCGAGCACGCGCACTTTGACTGCACCATAGGCAAGCAGGCACCGGAGAAAATTTTCTCTGCAGTGGTCGGTTTCTTTAACACCGCCTACGCCGCTGCGGCAGAGACGGCCAGCCAAGCCACGCACAATCGCTTACGCGCCCGCCTGCCGCGCAGCGGGCCGATTGTCGGCTGGTGCCGCACCGAAGGCGAAACGAGTTACCTGCGTTTGTGGATAGAAGTGGACAACAGCCAAAGCGGTGAAGCCGTGGCCGCCATGACCCTGCTGTGCGCCGGCCCCGAGCGCAAAGTGCAGGCCTGGCCGCTGCATCAGCAAGCGCTCGATACCGCGCTGGGCAGTAAAGCCGAGCCGGCCTTGGATGCCGGTATCAGTTACGCCCTGGCCGATATCGAAGTGCCCAACAGTTGGCTGGGCAGCCTGAGCATTGCCATGGTCAGCCTACACCGCTACAACGCCTGCGAACCAGCGCACACCGAGCACTGCGAGCTGCACTGGCCAATCGATTGGGGCCAGCCGATGACCGTGGCCGAAGCCTTGGCCGCCGGCGGCCGCACACCGGCGCTGACTGACGCCCCTAGCGATCCAATCATTTGCAAACTTGAGCCCGCCAATAGCCCGCCCAGCAACCCACAAGCACTGATTGCAAGCCTGCCCGCCGCGCCCATCAGCCAGACGATCCAGCCCTTGGCGCTGCAACTCAATCTGAGCGATGCCCAAGCGCTGCTCTATCCACTGTCGATCAGCCTGCAGCAGAGTCGCCAGCTGGCCAGCCAAGCGCAGCCCGCGACCCTCTCGCGGCAACGCCGCAGTCTGCGCGGGATGCGCGAGTGCGTGGTAAGCCTGCGCGCCGAACAATGGCAACCCAGCAACTCGTTCAGCTTTCTTGCCGCCAGCTGCCGGTATCCGGGCTTGAGCACCATGGAGAGCAGTCGCAGTGACGCCAGCTTGCTCGCCATCAATCAGCGCCAACGGCGGCAACCGGCAGCCTTTATGCTCATGCTCGGCGACCAAATTTACGCCGACGCCCGCGCTGGCCTGCTCGACAGCAGCTCCTCACTGGAGCGGATTTTACCGCGCTACCGCGAAGCCTTTGGCTCCCCCGGGTTTGCCGCGCTGGCCCGCAGCACGCCGCTGTATATGGCCATGGATGACCACGAACTGGGCGACAACTGGAGCCGCGACTTACTGCTGCGCGGCCCAGCCGAACGCGAACTGACCGAGAACGCCGTGGCCGCCTATAACGCCTTCCAGCGCGCCCATGGCCCCAACGGTCAAGGTCCGGCCGGCCATGACGCCAGCTTCAATATCGGTGCCTGCGGGTTTTTCTCCCTGAACACGCGCATTCACCGTGAGCGCGCCGAGCGACGTTTACTCGATCCGGCCCAGTGGCCACTGCTGGAAACCTGGTTGCTGGCGCAACAGGCCCGTGGCCGGCAACCGAAATTCATTCTCAGCGGCTCGGTACTGGCGCCGGGGCTGCGCGAATACGCAGGCCTTCCCGCGCCGCGTGAGGCCGACAACTGGCAATTGGCGCCCACTGAGCGCGCACGGCTGCTGAGCTTTATCCGCGATAACGCCATCAGCAACGTGGTATTTATTTCCGGCGACTACCACTGCTGCGCGGCAGCGACCATTCGCTTCGACGCCAGCCCAATAGTCGCCTATGCGCTGGTGGCCCCACCCCTGCACGCACCGCTGCAGTTCGCTAACGTCGCCGCCAGCAGCGTATT
>JBBKVZ010000458.1:0-2556 GCA_037968715.1 Pseudomonas sp. | reverse complement strand
CCGCTCGCTACGCTTCCCGACGATTCACTTCGGGGCGACTCACCTTTTAACCTGTTAGGACTGACCATGACCGTACTTAAGATGATCGACCTTGACCTTGCTGGTAAGCGCGTACTGATTCGCGAAGACCTCAACGTGCCGGTAAAAAATGGCGTGATCAGCAGTGCCGCGCGAATTATCGCCGCTTTGCCAACGATCAAGCTGGCGCTGGAAAAAGGCGCTGCGGTGATGGTCTGTTCGCACCTCGGTCGTCCGGCTGAGGGCGAGTTTTCGGCTGAAAACAGCTTGGCGCCAGTGGCCGCTTACCTGTCCAAAGCCTTGGGTCGCGACGTGCCGTTGCTGGCCGATTACCTCGACGGTGTTGCGGTTAACGCTGGCGATATCGTGCTGTTGGAAAACGTGCGCTTTAACGCTGGCGAGAAGAAAAACAGCGATGCCTTGGCCCAACAATACGCCGCTCTGTGCGACGTATTTGTGATGGACGCCTTCGGCACAGCGCATCGTGCCGAGGGTTCCACTCATGGCGTGGCCAAGTTTGCCAAGGTTGCTTGCGCAGGCCCGTTGTTGGCGGCTGAATTGGATGCGCTGGGCAAGGCCTTGGGCAACCCAGCCAAGCCGATGGCGGCGATTGTTGCCGGCTCTAAGGTGTCGACCAAGCTGGATGTGCTGAACAGTCTGAGCTTAATTTGCGATCAGTTGATCGTTGGCGGCGGCATCGCTAATACTTTCTTGGCGGCTGCTGGGCATCCGGTGGGCAAGTCGCTGTATGAACCAGATTTGCTTGATGTGGCCCGCGCCATCGCCGCCAAGGTCAGCGTACCGCTGCCGGTGGATGTGGTGGTGGCCAAGCAGTTTGCCGAGTCCGCCGAAGCGACCGTGAAGCTGATCAGCGAAGTGAGCGAGGACGACATGATTCTCGATATTGGGCCACAAACCGCCACGCACTTTGCCGAACTGCTTAAGTCGGCAAAGACCATTCTGTGGAACGGTCCGGTCGGTGTATTTGAGTTCGAACAGTTTGCTAACGGCACTAAGGTGCTGGCTGAGGCGATTGCGGCCAGCCCGGCGTTCTCGATTGCTGGCGGTGGCGACACCCTGGCGGCCATCGACAAATATGGCGTGGCCGAGCAGATTTCCTATATTTCTACCGGTGGCGGTGCGTTCCTTGAGTTCGTGGAGGGCAAAGTGTTGCCGGCCGTCGAAGTGTTGGAACAGCGCGGCAAGCAGTAAGCACTCAACGGCTTGGTCGGGCCTAGGCCCGCCGAGCGGGCTCACACGGTTGAGTGCTGAGTAACGGATTAAAGGGCGTGATTGCCACGGGCATCTAGGGCTAAAAAGGATTAAGTCGATGAGCAAGCATCTTGTACTCTTGCTGTTAGCGGCCAGTCTCGGCGCTTGCAGTATTCAGCCGGAACCCAGCACTCCTTGGACGCGTTGGGTTTGCGACTCTCAGGTAGAGTTGTACTGGCGTGCGGATGGCACCTTAGCCGACGGCATTGAAGTGCGCCTTGGCGCGGGCGACATGCTTTATCACCTGAGCCCGCAACCGTCTGGCTCCGGTACGCTGTATAGCAACAGTGTGCTGGCCTTGCACTTTAAGGGTGAGGAAGGCTTGGCCTACTGGGTAGCCAATAACGACTTGATCGGCCGTGGCTGCACGTCGCCAAGCAACTAATTTAAATCGCGCAGGCGTTAAGCTCTGCGCGCAGGGCTAAAACAGTTAACGGAGATTGCAAACATGGCACTTATCAGCATGCGTCAAATGCTCGACCACGCCGCCGAATTTGGCTATGGCGTACCGGCATTCAACGTCAATAACCTTGAACAAATGCGCGCCATCATGGAAGCCGCAGATAAGACCGACTCGCCAGTGATCGTGCAGGCTTCGGCCGGTGCGCGTAAATACGCCGGCGCGCCATTCTTGCGTCACCTGATTCTGGCCGCTATCGAAGAGTTCCCGCATATCCCGGTGTGCATGCACCAAGACCACGGCACCAGCCCAGATGTCTGCCAGCGTTCGATCCAGCTGGGCTTTAGCTCGGTGATGATGGATGGTTCGCTGAAGGCCGACGGCAAGACCCCAGCGGACTACGACTACAACGTCCGGGTAACCCAAGAAACCGTGGCTTTCTCCCACGCCTGCGGCGTGTCGGTAGAAGGTGAGTTGGGTTGCCTAGGCAGCTTGGAAACCGGCATGGCTGGCGAAGAAGACGGTGTTGGCGCCGAAGGCGTGCTCGACCACAGCCAGATGCTCACTGACCCGGAAGAAGCCGCTGACTTCGTTAAGCGTACTCAGGTGGATGCTTTGGCGATTGCCATTGGCACCAGCCACGGCGCTTACAAGTTTACCAAGCCGCCTACCGGCGACATCTTGGCCATCGACCGGATTAAGGCGATTCACGCGCGCATCCCCAACACTCACTTGGTGATGCACGGCTCTTCCAGCGTGCCGCAAGAGTGGCTGGCGATCATCAACCAGTACGGCGGCGACATCAAAGAAACCTACGGCGTACCGGTTTCGGAAATCGTCGAAGGCATCAAGCACGGCGTACGCAA
>JBBKVZ010000457.1:0-3049 GCA_037968715.1 Pseudomonas sp. | reverse complement strand
AGGTACACCGGGTTGCGGCCCATGTCCCAGCACAGCACGTTGGACAAGGCATTCAGGTGCGCGCCACGGTGGTGATAGACCACGCCCTTAGGGTTGCCCGTAGTGCCGGAAGTGTAATTCAGGGCGATCGCCTGCCACTCGTCTGCCGGCATCTGCCAGGCGTAATCCGCATCGCCTTCAGCCAGCAGTTGCTCATAGTTGAGCTGGCCAATCAGCTCGCCACCGGCAAAACTTGGGTCATAGATACCAATCAACAGCGGCCGCTTGGGCATGTGGCTGGTGGCGCGCAGGGCCACTTCAGCAAATTCTTTGTCGACCAACAGCACCTTGGCCTCGCCGTGCTGGAGGATAAAGGCGATGGCCTCGGCATCTAGGCGGGTATTGATGGCGTTAATCACCGCGCCGCACATGGGAATGCCGAAATGCGCTTCGAACAACGCCGGGCCGTTGGGCGCCAGTAAGGCCACCGTATCGCCAATGCCAATGCCGCGCTGGCTGAGCGCCGAGGCCAGTTGCGTGCAGCGCCGATAAGTGTCGCCCCAGCTCTGGCGCTGGTCGCCGTTGATCAGCGCCACCCGCTCGGGACAAACGCTCGCCGCTCGCTCGAGAAAGCCCAGCGGACTGAGCGCCTGAAAGTTTGCCGGATCACGCGGCATGCCATATTCGTAAGGGTTAAGTGCGTTCATCGAGCATCTCCGTCGCAAGCCAAGCACAGCGTTCGACCTTAGCAGAGCTGGCGGCCCGGTACAGCGCGACCTTGGTCGAAAGCGTGACTCACCAGTCAAGCTCTGCGTCAGCTAGGCACGAAAGCAGTTTAAGCCACCTGTCAGTGGGCATTTAAGCGCTCGTGAGGCTTGCCGTGCAGGTGTTGTTCAGCCCTGCTATTTATCCCGCCAAGAACTCCGTGCGTGAATGCCCCGCAGGCCATTTTAGGAGTTTTTGCGTGATGTCTCGTTTACCGGTGATTGTGGGTTTTGGTGGCTATAACGCCTCAGGTCGCAGCTCTGCGCACCATGGCTTTCGGCGCACCGTGATCGAGTCGATGGACGCCCACAGCCGCGAAGAAACCTTGCTCGGTTTGGCCGTGCTAATGAAGCTGGTGAGCGTGGTTGATGAGCAGTACCACTGCGCCGACCAAGTGCTCACCCGCGCCGAGGTTGTCAGCCGGTTTAGCGCGCAAATTCTGGCCGACACGCTGGTGCGGCGGATCGAAAAAAGCCACCTGGATGTGGATGCTGCGCCTTGGCAGAAAAACCTCACTGTCACCGGCCCAGCGGGTAAGCCGATGGGCTTTATCACCCTACGCAAACAACTGCCCGAGCCACTGCCGGCCGACTGGACGGTAGAGGCGCTGAACGACACCGAGGTGCAAGTCACCCTCTACGACGGCGGCGACTTTAAGGTCGACAGCTACCGCGAGCTGCCGGTGAAGTCGGCCGGGCAACTGCCCAGCGGCTTTGAACCCGGCGAGCTGTATCACTCGCACTTTCACCCGCGCGGCCTGCAAATGACCATCGTCGCCGCCACCGATGCGTTGCGCTCGATCGGCCTGCCGTGGCAAAGCATTGTCGACCGCGTGGCACCCGACGAAATCGCCGTGTACGCCAGCAGCATCATGAGCCAGCTGGATGAAAACGGTTTCGGCGGGCTGATGCAGGCGCGCCTGAAAGGCGGCCGAGTCACCGCCAAACAACTGGCCTTGGGCCTGAACAGCATGCCGGCGGATTTTATCAACGCCTATGTACTGGGCAGCGTCGGCAGCACCAGCAGCATCACCGGAGCCTGCGCGAGTTTCTTGTACAACCTGCAAAAAGCCTGCGACATGATCAGCAGCGGCCGCGCCCGAGTGGCCATCGTCGGCAGCAGCGAAGCGCCGATCAACCAAGAATGCCTGGACGGTTACGGTGCCATGGGCGCGCTGGCCACCGAAGCCGGCTTGCGCCAAATCGAAGGCCAAGAACAGGTAGATTTCCGGCGGGCCAGCCGCCCGTTCGGGCAGAACTGCGGTTTTACCTTGGCCGAGTCCAGCCAGTTTGTGGTGCTGATGGACGACGCGCTGGCACTGGAGCTAGGTGCCGACATTCACGCCGCTGTGCCAGATGTGTTTATTAATGCCGACGGCTTTAAAAAGTCGATTTCTGCCCCCGGCCCCGGCAACTATCTGTGCATGGCTAAGGCGGTGGCCAGCGCCGTGCAACTGCTCGGTGCCGAGAGCGTGCAGCAGCGCAGTTTCGTGCATGCCCACGGCTCCAGCACACCGGCCAATCGGGTGACGGAATCCGAGCTGCTCGACCGTATTGCCGCCAACTTCGGCATCAATAACTGGCCGATCACCGCGGTGAAAGCCTTTGTCGGTCACTCGCTGGCCAGCGCCAGCGCCGACCAGCTGATGTCGGCCTTGGGCAGCTTCAAGTACCAGTTGATTCCCGGAATCAAAACCATCGACGCCATCGCCGAGGACGTGCATCAGCAACACCTGCATATCGCCACAACCGACCTCGACCGCAGCGCGCAACCGTTGGACGTGTGCTTTATCAACTCCAAAGGCTTTGGCGGCAACAACGCCAGCGGCGTGCTGCTGGCACCCCACATGGTCGAACGTATGCTGCGCAAACGCTACGGCGCCGAGCGCTTCGCCGCGTACTGCGCGCAACGCGAACAGACCCGCGCCGCCGCCCAGGCCTACGACCAGCAAGCGCTGCTCGGCCAACTGAATATCATCTACAACTTCGGCCGCGACCAGATCGACGACCAAGCCATTCAGATGGACGCCGAGCACATCCAAGTGCCGGGCTTTAACCAGCCCCTGCTATTTAAAAAGGACACCCGCTTCGCCGACATGCTCGACTAAATGCCGCTGTGCAGAGATGGCAAACGCTGGGCGATTATCCATCCCTGCAGCTGATTACTTTTTGGTTATAAAAACCGATTATCTTCGTCTAAATAAACATAAGAGACATTGCTATGATGCCGACCTCGCAATGATCTAAGCCAAAGCCTGGCAGTTAGGAGAGCGGTAATGGACGTCGGTGTACTGGGTTTTATTACG
>JBBKVZ010000456.1:0-3036 GCA_037968715.1 Pseudomonas sp. | reverse complement strand
GAAGTTCGTCAATACTTGTTGGTGACCGGCAATTATTGGGCCTTCACCCTCACCGATGGCGCCTTGCGCATGTTGGTGGTGCTGCATTTTCACAGCCTCGGTTACTCGCCGCTGCAGATTGCCGCGCTGTTTTTGTTCTATGAAATTTTCGGGGTAATCACCAATCTGTTGGGTGGCTATCTAGGCGCGCGCATGGGCCTTAATCGCACCATGAATATTGGCCTCGGCCTGCAGGTGGCAGCCTTGCTGATGCTCGCCGTGCCGGCGGCTTGGTTGACGATTGGGTTGGTGATGGCCGCGCAGGCGTTGTCTGGGATCGCCAAGGACCTAAACAAGATGAGCGCGAAAAGCTCGATCAAGTTGCTGGTTGCAGATGGCGAGCAGGGCACGTTGTATAAATGGGTGGCGATCCTTACCGGCTCAAAAAACGCCCTGAAAGGCGTCGGTTTCTTTATGGGCGGCGGCTTGCTCGCCTGGCTTGGGTTTACTGCGGCGGTGCTGGTGATGGCGGCGGCGTTGGCGCTGATCTGGCTGGCCAGCTTGTGGCTGTTAACAAAGGATCTCGGCAAGGCCAAGGCCAAACCTAAGTTTCGCGACATTCTGTCCAAGAGCCGGGCGATCAACATCCTCTCCGCCGCACGGTTGTTCCTGTTTGCTGCCCGCGATGTGTGGTTTGTAGTCGCGCTGCCGGTGTACCTCTCCAGCGTATTCGGCTGGGACTTTTGGCGGGTTGGCAGCTTTCTCGCCGCGTGGGTAATTGGCTACGGCATTGTGCAGTCCTTCGCCCCGAGCATCACGGGCAAGGCCAGCGGCCAGCTGCCAGATGGCCGTGCGGCCTTTGTCTGGGCCGCGGTGCTGGCCGGTTTGCCAGCGGCTATCGCGCTGGGCCTGCACAGCGAGTTACCGGCGCAGTGGGTATTGCTCGGCGGGCTGATGCTGTTCGGCGTGGTGTTTGCGGTGAACTCTTCGCTGCACAGTTATTTGATTGTCAGCTACGCCAAGGAAGACGGCGTGTCGCTGGACGTGGGTTTCTATTACATGTCCAACGCCCTCGGCCGCCTGCTTGGCACGCTGCTTTCGGGCTGGGTGTATCAGGTTTATGGGCTGGCGGCCTGTTTGTGGATTTCTTCAGCCTTTGTGCTGCTGGCGGCGCTGATCTCCATTGGCCTGCCCAAACACGTCAAGGCGCTGCCTGCCAGCTGATCAACCGCAGTCTGTGGCGCAACCACCCTGCGGCGCAGGGTAGACCGGGGCAAAGCCTCCGCCTGGGGTGCGAAAGTTGGTGGTCTGGCCCTGATACAAACGTGCGGCCAGCCATTGCACCTGGCTGTCGTAGGCATAGGCGCGCAGGTCGAACTTGAGTGCGGGTGTTTCGCGTGCCATCACTCTCTGTCCGGGCAGCACCAGGGCTTGGGCCACGTACTCACCGGCCAAGATTTCCTGCCATACGCGCTGGGTCAGTTTGTCGCCACGGTAGGCAGCGCGGCTGCCATAGCCAGCGCAGGGTTTGAAGAACAGGCGCTTACGCTCACGCCACAGGCGCTCGGCATTGGCCGGATCAACCACCTCAGTATGCGGAATGGCCGCCAGCAGCAGTGCTTGAGTCGCCTCGGGTACGCCCAGCTCTTGCAATTGCTGGGCATCGCTGAGCAGCGCCAGATTGCGTTTGTCCGCATACAACGCGTGAGTCTGTGGGTGAGGGGTGATTAAGGCGGCGTTGTCTAAATGGGCCTGGCGCAAGCTTGCATTGCTGGGCTCATCCAGGGCGAAATCAGTCAGACGGTTGTAGACCAGGTCAATGCTCAGTTCGCCATGCCAGAGCCGGCCATCGCGCAGGCTCAACTCGCTGGGCGCGACGATCACGGCCGCTAGATCATGGCGTTGGAACAACTGCTGAAACAGCAAAAATTCCGGGTACAGATACTGCTGCTCTGGGGCCTCGTCGACGATGGCGATGCTACGCAATGGCCGCTTATGCCCGGCCAGCGCCCACTCCTTTTGGAACATCGCGATGATGCTGGCTTCCAGGTTTTCGGCGC
The DNA here is from genome assembly GCA_037968715.1 of Pseudomonas sp. Lineage (GTDB taxonomy): Bacteria > Pseudomonadota > Gammaproteobacteria > Pseudomonadales > Pseudomonadaceae > Aquipseudomonas. The sequence goes on along the minus strand of JBBKVZ010000456.1, from coordinate 997 downwards.
GCTGCGTCGTCGGCAAGAGTTGCTCGATGGCTGGGCAGCAAGCCCGCTGCGCCCGCGCCAGTACGGCGTTGAGCATGGCGCCGCCGGCATTGCTGTTGATCTCGATAAGACCGAAGCCGTCTTCGGTAACGTGAAAGTCATAACCGAAGAACACGCCCTTCGCTCCCGGGTCGTGTTGGGCAATGGCCGGCGCGCGTGCCAACACTCGCTCCCGATAAGCCGGGAGTGCCACCACTGACTCGATGGCGCGAATCACCTCGGCCATGCGTTCAAGCTGCGCTGGTGCGATAAATACCGGGTGCGCGGCGAACAGGTAAGGGCAGCGCTCGCGCACCAGATCGAACAAACCCGGCTGGCCCAGGCTCGACTCTAGGGCGTCGTGCAGCGCCGCCGCATCCAGGCTGATGCAAAAGCAGTGCTTGTTTAACGCTGCAATCGACGCCCCGCTTAAGGCTTCGCTCGCACTGATTGAGGCCGGCTGACTGCCGTTGTTGCTGCTCAGGGGCTGTTGCGGCTGGGACATGATGGTTTCGTCGGGTTACGGAACAAGCCGTAAGTTTGTACCAGTCGCCGCCCCCAGCTCAAAGGTAAAAAGTTCCAAGGTAAAAAGTTCCAAGGCCAACAGTGCGGGGAGAAGTGCGCAAGTTTATGCAAAAGTCGGCCCTGGATAGGGCGCAGACTTTCGGCTATCCACCGGGAGTTTGTTGATGAACCTTTCGCTCTATCTGTTGACCGTACTGATCTGGGGTACCACCTGGATCGCCCTTAAAATGCAATTAGGTGAAGTGGCGATTGCTGCCTCCATCGCCTATCGCTTTGCCTTGGCTTCGCTGGTGCTGTTTAGCATTTTGCTACTCAGTGGCCGGCTGCAAAAAGTCGATAAGCGCGGTCAGTTGATCTGCCTGCTGCAGGGCCTGTGTTTGTTTTGCATCAACTTCCTGTGCTTCTACACCGCCAGCCAATGGATCCCCAGCGGTCTGGTGGCGGTGATTTTCTC
>JBBKVZ010000455.1:0-4619 GCA_037968715.1 Pseudomonas sp. | reverse complement strand
CATAGGCGCTGGTGAGTTCATGCATTTGTCGCAGCAGGGTTTCGGTGGTGGTGGTAATCACTGTCGGCACATAGCGTGAGTCATTTGACAGTCGAAATCCGGCCCGCGAAAAGCTCCATTGAGCCTCGACTTTGCGCAGCGCTGCGTTGATTTGTGGGGTGTTTTGCGGGGCATTTTGCAGCTCGCTCAAGGCCCGCTCGAACTCATCCACGGCCTGTTCAAATTGCTGCTCCAAATCGGCTCCCGGCAAGCGCCAGCTGCGCGCCAGATACAGCTTGGCAATCCGCTGGCTGAGCATGCGCTGGCGGCCGCTACGGTTGACCAGTACGGCGGAATTACTGCCGGTGTGCTGCTGGATTAACTGCACAACTTTCTCGCATTGCGCCAACAGTTGATCGCTGAGCGCCAATACGTGCAGGGCATTTTCACGACTCGGGCTGTTCAGCAATAGCTGTCGATATGCTTGCCAGATGCTGTCGGCGCTCGCCAATGCTTGGCGGATTTCAGTGCTGGGGGCGTACTCCTGTAACGCTTGATAGTTGCTCTCAAACTTGGCTAGGCTCTGATCAAATTGTTGATTGGCGACATCGTTGCGTACCCCTGAGCCAATCATCAGGTAGGTCTTGGCCATGCGTTGACTGAGCATGCGTTGCATGCCGGACAGGTTCATCGCCTCGGCGTCATTGATGGTCGCCGAACAGGGCAAAGCCAATATCGTGCAGAGTAGTAAGAGTGCCTTGGGCAGTAGCGGTAGGCGCATGGTGCTATTCCTATAGAGCGGGCGCAGTAAAGCACGCCATTGCGGGTGCAATGGCGTGTAGGAAAAGGGCTGAACGAGGTGCCGGTTGGTGAGCTCGGGGCACCCCGCAGTTAGGGCTACAGGTAGCTGTACTGCAGTTGCAGCCAGAACTTCTGGGTGTCGACGGTCACGGCGCTGTCGGCTGAGTCGTAGTTGGCATACTTGGCCAGTACCACCAGACCTTTGACGTCGGGGATCGGGTGGCCGTACGAGATGTCATATTCTTCGCCGTATTTGTTGCCACCTTGCTGGGCGGAGAAGTCGTGGTAGACCGCCTGCAGGGTGCCGCCGAGCAACGGTGCAGTCGCGCCGAAGTAGGCGTCTTCAATGCCGTCGGCCGGTGTGGTCAGAAACACGTCGGCCCAACCCTGAAAGGCATGTTTGGTGGCCAGTGGGGTTTGGAAGGCGAGGTTGCTGTTTTTTATCTTGCTGCTGCCATCTTCACCACCGCCGAGTACTTCGTAACCGGCTTTGAGACCCACGCCAGCGACGGTGTAACCGAGTTCGGCGAGGTAGTAGTCGCTGTCCAGATTGTTGGGGTTGTCGCCGTAGTCGCTCTGATTGGCATATTCGGCGACGACGGTGATGGCGTTGTAGTCGCCGAAGGCAGCGTTGACGCGCAGGCCGTTGGTGCGGCTAGATAAAGTGCCGACGGCGGTTGCCGGTTTGTTGTCAACGGCAATGTTGTCGAGGTCGAGTTGGTAGCTGTAACCGGTCATGGTCAGCTGCGGCGCGCCGCGTAAGTCGCGCATGAACACGTACTGAGCATTGAACAGCTGGCTGTGACCTTCGATATTGGCCGGGTTAGTTTTGTTGTCGTACTTGCCGTTTTCTGGGCCGAAGATGGTGTTGACGTTGTCGATATAGGCCGAGGTAAGGGTCAGGCCGGTGAGCGGTTTGAACTGCAGTAAGCCACCGTCATAGGTCTGCTCGTTTTGCCGCCAGGCGACGCTACCGATAAAGCGCTGGTTGTCGAGGTTGATGCGCTGCCGGCCGGCCACTGCGCTGCCGTATTTGTGGTCATAACGTAGCAGGGCTTGGTTGATTTCCGTGCCGTCCGGGTCAGCCACCACCGAGTATTCTTTTTGCCCGTTACGGGTGGAGTTGAACGACTCGTCACCGATGCGGGCGACGTTGTCGGCTTCCACCAGCGATGACAGGCCGTACCACTTACCGGTCTGGAAGCCTAAACGGGTGCGCAGGGTTTGCGCGTTGGCTTGGTCTAGCGCGGCTTTGCCTTTGGCGGCGTTTTGATCAACGTATTCATAGCGATAACGCGCCTCAGCAATCGGCGTGCCTCGGGTGAACAGGTTGCTCAGGCTTTCTTCGGCGCTGGCGGTGTGGCTGAGTGCAGCGCTGCTGATGGCGAGGCAAAGTAGCGAGAGTTTGAGTGGGCGCATGGCAAGTTTCCTTGAATCCAAAAAGGCAAAAAAAACGTCACGGCTCCCAAGGCTATTAACTAAAGCCGGGTTCCATGACGTCATTGTCGGTTTGGCAGACACGCCGTTGTGCTGACCGAAGCGAGTAAGAGCAGAAACTGTGCCAGTATTTATAAGTGCTTGTTATTAATGGTTAAAAATATAGAAATGACATTTTTAAATGTTTTTTGTGACTGTGCTTGCACTGTTCTTGCGCGACGCCGTTAGCGCTGGCGCAAAAGCCGGGCAGTGCTTGGTGCATGCCAGGTTCACAGGGCGGGGTTGGGTTAAATAAGCTTGCGCTAAAGGGCGCTGAGCTGCCCTGCCAGTTGGCGGAGCAGCAGCTGCCGGACTGCTGAGGTGTGGTGAACTAGGGCGCTGGCGCTGGGATGCTGCGCAGTTACGCTGCTGGCTCGGCTTGAAACACCACTAGGTGATCGGCTGCAATGCGGATGCCCAGATTGTGCCCCAGCTCTAGGTCCACGTGGCTGGGCAGAATCGACTCGAGCAGATCGCCACTGGCCATTTGCAGGCGGTACAGGGTGGTGGCGCCGAGAAAGGTTTTTGCCACAATCCGTGCCTGCAAGGGGCTCTCTGGGTCGTAAACAATATCGTCGGGACGCAACAATACATCCACGGCACTGCCGCTAGGCCAGAGGTAGGCACGGTTGCCGCGAATCACGCCAAGTTCGGTTTGCACGGTGTCGGGGCTGAGCAGTTGCCCGCGAATGAAGTAACCCTGACCAATAAAACTGGCAACAAACGGCGTTAAAGGCTCGTGGTACAGGTTGAACGGCGTGTCCCACTGTAGCAGTCGGCCTTGGTTGAAGACCCCAACATGATCGCTGACGGCAAACGCCTCTTGTTGGTCGTGTGTGACCAGAATGGCGCTAATACCACGCAGTTTAAGAATTTCACGCACTTCTTGGCTGAGCTTGCGGCGCAGTTCACCGTCGAGGTTGGAAAACGGCTCGTCAAGCAGCAGCAGTTGCGGTTCTGGGGCCAAGGCGCGAGCCAAGGCCACACGCTGTTGTTGGCCGCCAGACAACTCGTGCGGATAGCGCTGGCCGAGTTGGTCGAGCTTGACCAGTTCCAGTAGCTCGGCGGTGACCTGCTCGCGCTGCGGATGCTGGCGAATACCAAAGGCCACGTTCTGCGCCACGGTTAGATGGGGGAACAAGGCATAGTCTTGAAACACCATGCCGATGCGACGCTTCTCAGGCGCTAGGGTAAAGCCCGCACGTGAGATGACCTCACCCGCCAGGCTGATCTCACCTTGCTGCACGGGCTCAAAGCCGGCAATCGCGCGCAAGGTAGTGGTTTTACCGCAGCCAGAAGGGCCCAGTAAGCAGCCAATGTCGCCCGCATTCAGGTGCAGGTTCAGCTCGCTGACCACCCGCTGTCCGTGATAGCCACAGCTGAGATTGCGCAGGGTTAATAGCAGGGGTTGGCTCATGCGTGGTGATAAGCCGGTTCAACCAACAACTCAAGCAAGGCTTTTTGCGCATGCAAGCGGTTCTCGGCTTGATCCCAGGCTACCGAACGCGGATCGTCGAGCAGGTCTAGGCTGATTTCTTCACCGCGATGCGCCGGTAAGCAATGCATAAACAGCACATCGCTGGCAGCCAAATCGAGCAGTTCACGGGTCACTTGGTACGGTGTGAACAGGCGCATGCGCTTGGCGCTTTCCTCTTCCTGGCCCATGGAGGTCCAGACGTCGGTGCCAACCAAGTGCGCGCCGGTCACGGCTTCGCGCGGGTCACGGAAGAGTTGCACGCGGTCACCGGCGATGGCCAGGAAACGTGGTTCTGGCTCGTATCCTTCAGGGCAGGCAACGCGCAACTGGAAGTCGAACTGCACAGCCGCGTGGATATAACTGTTGCACATATTGTTGCCGTCACCGATCCAGGCCACTGTTTTACCCTGAATGGGCCCACGGTGTTCGAGAAAGGTTTGCATGTCGGCCAATAGTTGGCAGGGGTGCAGGTCGTCAGTCAAACCGTTGATAACCGGTACGCGCGAGTGGGCGGCAAACTCGGTCAGGGTATGGTGATCGAAGGTACGGATCATTATCGCGTCGAGCATGCTCGACATTACGATCGCGCTGTCGCTGATCTGTTCGCCACGGCCTAGCTGGGTGTCGCGCGGCGAGAGAAAAATCGCCTGGCCACCGAGCTGAATCATGCCGGCCTCAAATGACAGGCGGGTACGGGTTGAGGCTTTTTCGAAAATCATGCCCAGCACGCGGTTTTTTAGAGGCTCGAACAATACCCCGCGATTACGCAGGCTTTTAAGCTCGATACCGCGACGAATCAGGCCGTTCAACTCTGCGGGCGTACAGTCCAGCAGCGAGATAAAGTGCCTTGCGCTCATGATTAACTACCTTAATTACTACAGCGCGC
>JBBKVZ010000454.1:0-3406 GCA_037968715.1 Pseudomonas sp. | reverse complement strand
CGCATCGCCGCGCAAATGGCCTTGGCCAATATCCCGCTCAAACACTTTCTCAACGAGGCGTTAATCCCCTACGAAGAGGATGAAGTCACTCGGTTGATTATCGACAGTCACGACGCCGCAGCCTTTGCCGTGGTCAGCCACCTGACAGTTGGCGGCCTGCGCGATTGGTTGCTCAGCGACTTAGCCGATGAAACCAGCCTGCGCGCCCTGGCCCCCGGTTTAACTCCGGAGATGGCCGCCGCAGTGTCCAAGTTAATGCGCGCACAGGACTTGGTACTGGTGGCGCAGAAGATTCGCGTGGTCAGCCGCTTTCGCAATACTGTCGGCCTGCGCGGGCGTATGTCTACCCGCTTGCAGCCCAATCACCCAACCGACGAGCCAGCCGGCATCGCCGCGAGCATTCTCGACGGCCTGCTGTATGGCAATGGCGATGCCATGATCGGCATCAACCCGGCCACCGATAATCTCAACTCCATCTGCACCCTGCTGCAAATGCTCGATGCGGTGATCCAACGCTACGAGATACCCACGCAAGCCTGCGTGCTGACCCACGTGACCACCTCGATTGAGGCGATCAATCGCGGCATTCCGCTGGATTTGGTGTTTCAGTCGATTGCCGGCACCCAAGCGACCAATGCCAGTTTCGGCATCAACTTAAACCTGCTGCAAGAAGGCTATGACGCCGGCCTCAGCCTTAAGCGCGGTACCGTCGGCAATAATCTGATGTACTTTGAAACTGGCCAAGGCAGCGCACTGTCGGCCAATGCCCATCACGGCCTCGATCAGCAAACCTGCGAGACCCGCGCCTACGCAGTGGCCCGGCATTTCAAACCGTTTTTAGTCAACACCGTGGTCGGTTTTATTGGCCCGGAGTATCTGTACAACGGCAAACAAATCATCCGCGCAGGCCTAGAAGATCACTTCTGCGGCAAACTGCTCGGCCTGCCGATGGGCTGCGACATTTGCTACACCAACCACGCCGAAGCCGATCAAGACGACATGGACGTGCTGCTCACCTTGCTCGGGGTGGCCGGGATTAATTTCATCATGGGCATCCCCGGCTCCGACGACATCATGCTCAACTACCAAACCACCTCCTTTCACGATGCCCTGTACGCCCGACAAACCCTTGGCTTAAAGCCGGCGCCAGAGTTCGAAGTGTGGTTGCAGAAGATGGGTATTTTTAACCAAACAGACGGCCAAGTGCGCTTGCCGAACAACCTGCCGCCGGCGTTTCGCCAGGCATTGGCGCAACTCCGCTGAGGAAGATGGCATGGCGCAGCACCCGCAAAAACCAGACACCCTTGCAGCGCCAGATACGGGCAGCGCAACGCCGCAGCAAGCGGTCACCGAAAACCCTTGGCAGCAATTGCGCCAACTCACTTCGGCACGCATTGCCCTCGGCCGCACCGGCATCAGCCTGCCCACCGAGGCGCAATTAGCCTTTCAATATGCCCATGCGCAAGCGCGAGATGCCGTGCACCTGGCCTTTGATCACGCCGGCCTACGTGCACAATTACAACAACGCCAGCGCACCAGTTTGTTGCTGCACAGTGCCGCCAGCGACCGCAACATTTACTTGCAGCGCCCAGATTTAGGGCGCCGCCTAGACAACGCCTCCTGTACACAGCTAAGTGAATGGGCCGCGGCCAACCCGAGCGGAGTCGATTTAGCCATTGTGATTGCCGACGGTCTCTCAGCCCTAGCGGTGCACCGACATAGCCTGCCCTTTCTGGCCCGTATCGAGGAGCAAGCACTCGCCGAGGGCTGGTCGCTGGCCCCAGTAATGTTGGTAGAGCAAGGCCGGGTGGCGGTCGCCGATGAAGTGGGCGAACTGCTCGGGGCGAAAATGGTGGTTATTTTGATCGGCGAGCGCCCCGGTCTAAGCTCACCAGACAGCCTTGGTGTGTACTTCACCTACGCCCCCAAGGTTGGCCTGACAGACGCCTATCGCAACTGCATCTCCAACGTGCGCCTAGAAGGCCTGAGCTATGCCATGGCCAGTCATCGGCTGCTCTGCTTAATGCGCGAAGCCTGTCGCCGCCAACTGTCCGGCGTCGATCTCAAGGATCAGGCCCAAGCGCAAAGCCTAGACGGCGCCCCAGCAGCAAACATGGCGAGCAACTTCCTCTTGGCCGACGGCACCGAGCAGCCCGCAGACGAGTAGCTGAGGCGCGCAAATCAAGCGCAGTAATGTCCGTATATCTACCTGCAGAGTTAAACGCTTGTTTGGATTGCACTTTCTACCGCGATTAGGCAGCATCCGGTAAACGTCTTGGCACAGAGCCTGCTTACACAGACAACTACCCCCTGAATTCGAGGTCCACCATGCGCATCGTCCAAGCAACCCTGGAGCATCTGGATATTCTCACTCCGTTATTTGTTAAATACCGTGAGTTTTACAATGCCATGCCCTATCCAGAAACCTCGCGTAGCTTTCTGGAAAAGCGCTTAACGCGCAAAGAGTCGGTCATTTATCTGGCCCTGCCCGACAACGATGACAAGCCGATGGGCTTTTGCCAGCTCTACCCGAGTTTCTCCTCCCTAACCCTTAAGCGCGTATGGATCCTTAACGACATCTATGTCTGTGAAGATTCCCGCCGCCAATTGGTCGCCGACGGCCTGATGCAGTACGCCAAGAAAATGGCCAAAGACACCAATGCCGTTCGCCTGCGCGTGTCCACCAGCGTCAATAACGAAGTGGCTCAGAAGGTTTACGAGTCGATTGGTTTTCGCGAAGACGATCAGTTCATCAACTACACCCTCGAACTTAACGACGACTAACTCGCCGTACCCGTTACGTTCTGGATGCAACGCGCAGGGTGGGCTTTCGCCCACCAAGGCCCTAGTACACACAGATGTGGTCATTTAAAGCTTGGCGTCAGCGGCGCATTCTGGCCAAGCACCCGGTCAGCGCTGCGACCTGGAGCCAAGTCCGCCAACAATTACCAATTCTTGACGGCCTCAGCGCTGCAGACGAGCAACGCCTGCGTGAACGTGCGGTGTTATTCCTGCACGGCAAACACCTCACCGCCATGCCGGGTGTCGACCTGCAAGACGAAGGTCGCCTGCACTTGGCCGCCCTCGCAGAACTACCGCTGCTGCAACTGGATGACCTCGACTGGTATCAGGGCTTTCACGAACTGCTGCTCTACCCTGACGACTTTCGCAGCCCGCAACGACACCGTGATGCTAGCGGCGTGATGCACGAGTGGAGTGGTCAGCATAGCGGCGAGGCTTGGTTACAGGGCCCGGTGATTCTGGCGTGGCCCGGCGTATTGCACAGCGGCCAGTGGGACGGCTATAACTTGGTCATCCATGAACTGGCCCACAAGCTAGACATGCTTAACGGCACCGCCAACGGCCTCCCGCCGCTGCACAGCAATATGCGCCAGAGCGACTGGGC
>JBBKVZ010000453.1:0-3413 GCA_037968715.1 Pseudomonas sp. | reverse complement strand
ACGGTGCGCGATGCACGCGGATTGACTTCGATGACGAAGATATCCTCGCCCTGTACGGCCATCTGTACGTTCATCAAGCCAACCACGCCGAGCTCGATGGCCATTTTCTTGACCTGCTCGCGAATCTCATCTTGGATGTGCGCAGGCAATGAGTAAGGCGGCAATGAGCACGCGGAGTCACCGGAGTGCACACCCGCCTGCTCGATGTGCTGCATGATGGCGCCAATAACAACCTGCTCACCATCGCAGACCGCGTCGATATCCACTTCAATCGCACAGTTAAGGAAGTGATCCAACAGCACAGGGCTATCGTTGGATACTTTCACTGCTTCGCGCATATAACGGCGCAGCTCTTCTTCCTCGTAGACGATTTCCATCGCCCGACCACCCAACACATAAGACGGACGTACCACCAACGGATAACCAATGGTCTTCGAGGCTGCTAATGCTTCATCTTCACTGCGCGCAGTCAGGTTAGCCGGCTGACGCAGATTCAAACGCTGGACCATCTGCTGGAAGCGTTCACGATCTTCCGCGCGATCAATGGCATCCGGCGAAGTACCGATAATCGGCACGCCGGCCTCTTCCAAGGCACGCGCCAATTTCAAAGGCGTCTGACCGCCATACTGCACGATCACGCCTTTCGGCTGTTCGATACGGACAATTTCCAGCACGTCTTCCAAGGTTACCGGCTCAAAATACAGGCGGTCCGAGGTGTCGTAATCAGTGGAGACTGTTTCTGGGTTGCAGTTGACCATGATGGTCTCAAAGCCATCCGCCCGCAGCGCCAAAGCCGCGTGCACGCAGCAGTAGTCGAACTCAATACCCTGACCAATTCGGTTCGGGCCACCACCCAGAATCATGATCTTGTCACGCCCGGTCGGTTTGGCTTCGCACTCTTCCTCATAGGTCGAGTAGAGGTAGGCGGTGTCGGTTGAGAACTCAGCAGCGCAGGTATCCACGCGCTTGTAGACAGGAAATACTTCAAGCTTGTGGCGATGACGGCGCAGGTTCTTCTCGGTAACACCGAGCAGCTTGGCCAAACGCGCATCCGAGAAGCCCTTACGCTTAAGCTTGTACATGGCATCACGATCAATCGAGGCCAGACCCAGGGTTTTAACCCGTTCCTCGTCCTTGATCAGGTCTTCGATTTGCACCAAAAACCAATGATCGATCTTGGTCAGCGCGTAAATATCGTCGCAGCTCATGCCAGCGCGGAACGCATCGGCCACATACCAGATACGCTCAGCGCCCGGCACGGTTAGCTCGCGGCGCAAAATACTGGCAGCTTCAGGGTTGCTCGGATCGACCATCGGGTCAAAACCGTTCACGCCAACTTCCAAGCCGCGCAGAGCTTTCTGCATCGACTCTTGGAAGGTCCGGCCGATGGCCATCACTTCACCCACAGACTTCATTTGCGTGGTTAAACGCGCATCAGCCTTGGGGAATTTCTCAAAGGCGAAACGCGGCAACTTAGTCACTACGTAGTCGATCGACGGCTCAAACGAGGCAGGGGTGCGCCCACCGGTAATGTCGTTCTGCAATTCATCGAGGGTGTAACCGACCGCCAATTTGGCAGCGATTTTGGCAATCGGGAAACCCGTGGCTTTTGAGGCCAGTGCCGAGGACCGCGAAACCCGCGGATTCATCTCGATCACCACCATGCGGCCGGTTTCCGGGCAGATACCAAACTGCACGTTGGAGCCGCCAGTTTCCACGCCGATCTCACGCAGCACCGCCAGAGAGGCGTTACGCAGAATCTGATATTCCTTGTCGGTCAGGGTTTGCGCCGGCGCGACCGTGATCGAGTCGCCAGTGTGCACACCCATCGGATCAAAGTTTTCGATGGTGCAGACGATGATGCAGTTGTCGTTCTTATCGCGAACAACCTCCATCTCGTACTCTTTCCAGCCGATCAGCGATTCGTCGATCAACAGCTCGCTGGTTGGCGACAGATCGATACCGCGCGCGCAGATTTCTTCGAACTCTTCACGGTTATAAGCGATACCGCCGCCGGTGCCGCCCATGGTGAAGGACGGCCGGATAATGCACGGAAAGCCGACCTTCTCAAGGACCACATAGGCCTCGTCCATGCTGTGCGCGATGCCAGAAACCGGACATGCTAGACCGATATCTTTCATTGCCTTGTCGAAGCGCGAACGATTTTCAGCCTTGTCGATGGTATCGGCGTTAGCGCCGATCATCTCAACGTTGTATTTCTTCAGAACGCCATGCATTTCCAGATCGAGGGCGCAATTCAGCGCGGTTTGCCCGCCCATGGTTGGCAGCAACGCGTCTGGGCGCTCTTTCTCGATGATCTTGGCCACTGTCGACCATTTGATCGGCTCGATGTAGGTGGCGTCCGCCATGTCCGGGTCGGTCATGATGGTGGCTGGGTTGGAGTTCACCAGAATGACCCGATAACCCTCTTCGCGCAGAGCCTTACAGGCCTGGGCGCCGGAGTAGTCAAATTCGCAGGCCTGGCCGATCACGATAGGGCCGGCACCGAGAATCAGGATGCTTTTTATGTCTGTACGTTTAGGCATGGTCTTCTCTCGAATCCTTTGGTCAGCTGGCTCGCTGGACTAACCGCCGCGCGTTGGTGTTGCGGCAAGCGGGGGTTACTGCGTTAGCGTGCTGCGTATACGTTTGGGTCTTACTGTTGCAGGCACCTTGACCAGGCGCCCGCAACACAATGTTGTAACAGCGTAGTTAGCGCTGCTTGGCCATTGAGTCGATAAAACGATCAAACAATGGCGCTACATCAGTTGGACCTGGACTAGCTTCCGGGTGCCCCTGGAAGCTGAACACCGCTTTATCGGTACGCTCAACGCCCTGCAGGGTGCCGTCAAAGAGCGACTTGTGCGTCGCACGCAGATTGCCCGGCAAACTTGCTTCGTCTACGGCAAAACCGTGGTTCTGGCTGGTGATCATCACCACGCCGGTTTTCAGGTCTTGCACCGGGTGGTTGGCGCCGTGGTGACCGTTAACCATTTTCACGGTCTTGGCACCGCAGGCCAGCGCCAACAACTGATGGCCCAAGCAGATACCAAAAAGTGGCACCTCGGTTTGCAAGAGCTCTTGAATAGCCTTGATAGCGTAGTCGCACGGCTCTGGATCACCCGGACCATTAGACAGCAGCACGCCATCTGGCTTGAGTGCCAGCACTTCGGCTGCCGGGGTTTGCGCAGGCACGACCGTTAGGCGGCAACCGCGCTCAACCAGCATGCGCAAGATGTTCAACTTAACGCCAAAATCGTAAACCACTACATGGTAGGGCAACTCATTGGCAGAGATTTCCACATGGCTGTTGCTGGCAAGATCCCACACACTGGAGCGCCACTCGTAGTGCTCAGCCGAGCTTACTTCCTTGGCCAAGTCCATACCCTTGATACCCGAGAAGCCTCGCGCCA
>JBBKVZ010000452.1:0-3645 GCA_037968715.1 Pseudomonas sp. | reverse complement strand
GGGATTTGTTTCAGCCAGGCCAGATCGAGAGGTTTGTTGCTGGGAATCCAGAACAATTGCTCGTCGAGGGTGGTGCGCAGGGTTTGTGCGGTCTGCTGTAGTTGCTTTTGGCTGAGCTGCAGGGTGATCGACTGATTGAGCAGTTCATTCAGTTCGCGGTTTAAGCGGTCGAGTAATTCACTGCGGCTAATTATTAGATCAAAAATACTTTTGCGCAGTTCTGGGGTGGCCTCGCTGGCTGGCTGGGTGGCCATGAGCTGGTCGACATAGGTGTTTGGGCTGCTGATTTTTTCGCGTTGTTGGTTGAGCTCAAACTGATACAGACGAATATCAGCGATTTCGTCCGATAGACCTTTTTCCACGGTGATTTGCGGCAGCGCGCGCTTTTGTTGGTTAAGGATTTTGGCCAGCAGCAGGCTGCCCTTGAGCACGCTAATTTGTTCTTCCAGAGATTGATCGCTCTGGTTGATGTTGTCTTGCAGCTGCTTGGTCTTCAGGTTGCGTTCGGTGAGCTCATTGAGGCGAGTCGTGGAGCGCAGTAGATAGTCGGAGATCTTCAGGTTGACCGCACTTTCCTTGGCGAGCAGTTTGTCAGATCCGGCTTTTTCCACTTCGACGGCGAGGTCGGCCACGGTTTTTTCCGACAGCGCCCGGCGCTGATCGTTGATCAGTGTTTGTAGCTCGCGGGTTTCTTGTTCGGCGCGGGTAATGCGCGCCACCAGAAGGTCGTGCTGGCTGCTGCCGATGTCCTGCAGCAGGCTGTTATTGGCCAGCTCGCTGCGGCGCAGCAAGAGTTGCGCGTTAAGTGCTGCTTGCTCAGCCAGCAGCAGGTTGCGCTGCTCGGGGTTGCTGAGCTTGTTTTTGCCATTTTTTAGCCGCGTGCTGATTTCTTGCAGGCGTACCTGGCTGTTGCTGATTTCCGCTTGGGCACGCTCGGGGCGAGTTTGTGCGGTAATAATTAGGCTGTTGGCATCGCTAAGCGCCGTTTGCCAGCCGGCCAGCCGGCCCGTGCGCTCGCTGAGCAACTGCTGAAGTTGCTCGGCTGGGGCATTGGGGTAACGCTCGGCCAGCGGTTTCAGCGGGCTCGCCTGCAAGCGCAACAACTCGCCTTGGGCGTCATTGATGTGTTGCGGGCCCGCCGCCAGCTGATTTTTCAGCTTGGCCAGTGCGTTATTACTGGCGTTGGCTGTGTCAAGAAAGACCAGGGTCTGCTCTAGGGCTTTTTGCAGTGCCTTTTGTTCGGCCTCCGGCAGCTTTCGATCAGCCAGGTTGCTCAGGCTGCTCTGCACCTGCGCGCTGGTGGGCAGAGCATCGGCCAGTAAGGGTGTGCTCGACAGGCAAAAGCCAAGCAGGGTAGCGGCAAGCAACGTGCGTAAAGAAGACATAGGCCTAATTCGTTGGAATGTTAAGAAACGGCAGTTTAGAGGAATAGGCCGGGGCCGGGGCGTCCGCCTTCTGGGAACTTGACCCCGACTTTGCGGATTTTGTTCCCTTCCATTAACGCCACTGTCCAAGTTAGGCCATTCCACTCCACTTGGTCGCCGATCACCGGCTGACCACCAATCTTGTGGGCGATAAAACGGCCGAGGAACAACTGGCCTTCCGCGCCTTGCAGCTTCAGGCCATACAGGGTGGCGACCGCCCCAAGCTGGGCGTCCCCTTCAAGAATAAAGTCGCCAAAAAAGCGCAAATCTTGGCCGCGCTTGGGCGCTTCGATAAACAGTTTGCCGAGCCTTGGCAGGTCATGTTCGTGACCGACCACGCAGAGCACATCGCCGGCTTCTAACTGCGTACTGCCGGAAGTGTGCAGTAATTCACTGCCGCGAAACAGCGCGGCAATCCGCGTACCTTCGGGCATCTTCAGTTCGCGCAGCGGCGCACCGATGCACCATTTTTCTGCGCCGAGGCGATAGACAAACAGTTCCCACTCACTGGTGGCATGAATCTCCAAGCCCGCACGGGAAATCGGCGCCGGGTCTGGCGGTACGGTCACGCGCAGCAGCTTGGCCATCCACGGCAAACTGCTGCCCTGCAGCACCAGCGAGACCAATACGATGAAAAACGCCACATTGAAAAACAGCTGGGCATTTGCCAGCCCGGCCATTAATGGAAAGACGGCGAGAATAATCGGTACTGCGCCGCGCAGGCCTACCCAGGCGATAAAGGCTTTCTCGCGGTCATGAAAGGCGCGAAAAGGCATGAGCCCGAGGAACACCGACAACGGCCGCGCGAACAGAATCATCCACAGCGCCAAGCCTAAGGCCGGCAGCGCAATCGGCAGCAATTCATGCGGGGTGACCAGCAGACCGAGGACCAAAAACATGGCGATTTGCGCCAGCCAAGTCAGGCCGTCGAGCATGTGCAAAATGCCGTGACGCGAGCGGATCGGCTGGTTGCCGAGCAGTAAACCGCACAGGTAAATCGCCAATATGCCACTGCCGCCAACCGTGTTGGTACTGGCAAAAATCACCAGTCCGCCGCTGACCACCAACAAGGGATACAGGCCGCTGGCCAGGTGCAGACGATTGATGATTTGTAGCAGCAGCCAGCCGCCACCGAGGCCGAACATGGCGCCAATCGAGAAGTCGCGCAGCAAATGCCAGCCCAGTTGCCAGCTGATGGCGTGGTCGCTGCTGGCGAGCACGCCGATTAGGGTGACAGTAAGGAACACCGCCATCGGGTCGTTGCTGCCGGACTCAATCTCTAAGGTGGCGGTCACCCGCTGGTTCAGGCCACGGCCGCCGAGCAAGCTGAACACTGCCGCCGCATCGGTGGAGCCGACGATGGCGCCAATCAGCATGCCTTCCAAAATACTCAGGTTAAACAGCCAGGCTGCGGCGATGCCGGTCAGCCCGGCGGTCACTAGCACGCCTGCCGTGGCCAGTGATAACGATGGCCATAAGGCCACGCGAAAACTCTCGACCCGGGTGCGCATGCCGCCGTCGAGCAAGATAATCGCTAGGGCCAAGTTACCGACCAGGTAGGCCATTGAGTAATCGCTAAACTCAATGCCGCCTGGGCCATCGATACCTGCGAGCATGCCGACCGCAAGGAAAATCACCAAAATCGGAATGCCAAAGCGCGAGCCAAAGGCGCTGACCAAAATACTGGCAGCCACCAGCAACGCGCCGATCAAAAACAGGCTGTTGATGGCACTGGCGTCCACAGGCGTACTCCAAGGTAAAAGGCGGGTGCAGATGGCTGCTAGGCAGCGCGCATGCCGGATTCTAACCTGCGGTTTGGTTGCCTTGTAAAAAAACGCCCGGCTGTTGGCCGGGCGTTCGTAAGTAGTGCTGAATATCTTGCGCTGATAAATGCTGTGCAGTTTTCCAGCCTATGCAGGCGTGGCGACCAGACGTTGAAGGGCGGTTCGGATGGACAGCGCGAAGCTGGTCCATCCTGCGGTGTGAGGCTGTGCGCTCTAACCGTACATGACGCCTGCCGATGTGCGCCCTAGAACCAGCCGTCCTGCATGCTCAGGCAGGTGTCGTCGCGGGCTTCGAGAATGGCCAGTTCGTGGTGGCACCCTGGCACTTCCCAGGTCAGAAAGTAGCGGGCGGCTTGCAGTTTGCCTTGGTAGAAATCGCCATCAGCCGGGTCGCCCTGACCGTTGGCCAGACGCGCCAGGCCTTCTTCGGCGCGAAT
>JBBKVZ010000451.1:0-5509 GCA_037968715.1 Pseudomonas sp. | reverse complement strand
GCCGTGTTTGCCATAACCGGTGCCTTGATGGCCGGTCGAAAGTCGATGGATTTGTTTGGCGTTACGGTGCTCGGTTTGGTGACTGCGCTGGGCGGTGGCACCTTGCGTGATGTGATTTTGGCCCGCCATCCGCTGGGTTGGGTGGCCGACCAAACCAGTATTCTGGTGGCTGTTTGTGCAGCCTTGGGCACGGTGTTGTGGGTGCGCATGACGCGGCCAATTCATCAGTTTGGCCTGTTGCTGGCGGATGCGTTTGGCTTGGCGGTGTTTACCGTTAGTGGCACGGCACTGGCGCTGGCGCAGCAAGTGCCGCTGGCCACGGTGGTGATTATGGGCGTGATGACCGGTGTGGTTGGCGGGGTTATCCGTGACGTTTTGTGTAACCAGATTCCGCTGATTTTTCAGCAAGAAATTTACGCCTCTGCCTGCCTGCTGGGCTCTTTGGTGTATATCGGCTTATGGCAGTTGCAGGTGAGTGTCGAGGTCGCATCCATCGCGGCCATGTGCGTGGTGTTCAGCGTGCGTATGGCGGCGATTCACTGGCGGTGGCGATTGCCCAAATTTCACTTGCTCGACTGACCGTCTTGTTGATGCGCCTCGCGATGCGTTATGGGCATGCCATTTCTGCCACAAGCTGAGTTAAGGCTGTTGGGGCGGTTTATCGGCTTACGCTTGCTGCTTGTCCGATTGGTCAGTATATTTCGCCCCCTTTTTATTTGGCTATGTACCCGTTAAGTGTTGAGCGCAAAATGTAGGGTGGGCTAAAGCCCACCTTACAAAATAGGGCTTGCAACCCGTAACGAGGACATAACCTTTTTATTTGGCAAACTGCAGGGGATTTACTATGTCTGTTGATCTGGCGCACATCCGTCAAATAATGGCTGAGGCCGATTGTCTGTACAGCGAGGCGCAGGTCGAAGCTGCGATTGATCAAGTGGCGCAGGCAATTAATGCTGAGCTGGCTGAGAGTAATCCGGTGGTGTTCTGCGTTATGAACGGCGGCTTGGTGTTTTCCGGCAAGTTGTTGCCCAAGCTGAATTTCCCGCTGGAGCAGTCGTACCTGCACGCGACTCGTTATCGCAACGAAACCAGCGGTGGTGAGTTGTTTTGGAAGGCCAAGCCGGAAATCTCCTTTATCGACCGTGATGTGTTGATCATCGATGACATTCTCGATGAGGGTCACACCCTCGGTGCCATTATCGACTTCTGTAAACATGCCGGCGCTCGTGCAGTACACACCGCTGTGCTGATTGATAAGGCCCATGACCGCAAGGCGCGCCCGAACTTGAAGGCTGATTACGTCGGCTTGAGCTGCATCGACCGTTACATCTTTGGTTATGGCATGGACTACAAAGGCTACTGGCGCAATGCCGCCGGCATCTATGCGGTTAAAGGGATGTAATTTTGGCAGGCGTTAAGTTTCTCGATCAGGCGTTGTTCGTTGAGTTAGCTGCCCAAGCGGCGGTCAATCCACGTCAGCGTCAGCATCACAACTTGCATGCCATGAGTGAACCTTGTCATCGCATGGTGGTGGGTTTGCAGCCGGGCACTTATCTGCCGCCACATCGCCATTTGGCCGCTGACAAAGCGGAAACCCTGTTGGCCATTCAGGGCTGCTTTGGTTTGCTGACGTTTACCGATACCGGTGAGGTGCTGGACAGGCGCTTGCTGCAGGCGGGCGGTGAGTGCGTGGGGGTCGATCTGCCGCCTGGGTCGTGGCATGCGCTGGTGGTGTTGCAAGCCGACAGCATTCTGTTCGAATGCAAAGCCGGGCCGTATCGGCCGATCAGTGGCGCTGAGTTAGCGCCTTGGGCGCCAAGTGAGGGTGAGCCGGGTGTGGCGGCTTATTTGGCGTGGATGCAGGGGCAATTCAGCGCGCCGAGCAATTGACTGCGCCCGCGCTAAGTCATTGTGCGGTTAGGTTCGCCTGCTCAGGGCAGCCTAGGACGCGATTCGCAGCTAGCTTAAAACACTCTCTTTAGCTGCCTATTGCACCTGTCAGGCTTGCTCGGCAACGGCTTGCACTTGCTCCGTGTGCAGCCAAATTAGGTATTTATCAGTGTGCATGCTTTGTTTGCGCCGACGTAAAAATCGTCAGTTGTTGCGCTGTGCGTTGAGCGCCGGGCTGGCCGTGGGTAGACTGTCGGCCTGAAAAGTCGATGTGTGGGAGCGAGCGATGCGTAAAGATAAGAAACAGGTAATTGGCGAAGAAATTGCTGATGAGCCGATTAAGCTGTTCTTGGCGGTTGAGCCGGTAGATGCCACGCCGCCGTCCTTGCACAAACTGATCAAGGCTTACCGTGGTTTGCGGGTCGATGACTTTGAGCGCTTTGTGGGGTTTTTCCTGGCCGCCGGTTATGACCTTAACGCCACTGACGCTGCGGGCCACGACTTTGTTGCGCTGATTACCGACCAGCGTTTGGCGCAGCCGTACATTGACCTAGTTCAGGCCGCACGTGCTTGAGCGGCGTGGGCTGTACCGCGCAGCGTGCTTGATGCTGCTGTGCGGTTTCTGGCTGGTGGGTTGCAGCAGCAATCGGCCGCCCAGTCAGCAAGAGAATCTGTGTCAGATCTTTGCGGAAAAGCCAGATTGGCAAGAGGCGGCCGAGGGCGTCAGCAAGCGCTGGGGCACCCCGGCTTTCGTGCCGATGGCGATGATGTACCAAGAGTCGAGCTTTCGCGCCGATGCACGTCCGCCCATGCGTTATTTCCTTTGGATTATTCCCTACGGGCGGCCGAGTACGGCCTTCGGCTATGCCCAGGTGAAAGACGAGACTTGGGCGGATTATCAGCGCGAAACCGGTAATAACTGGTCGAGCCGCGATAATTTTGACGATGCCTTAGATTTTATGGGCTGGTACACCAACAAAACTCAGCGGGTAAACGGCATCTCCAAGTGGGATGCTTATAACCAGTACCTCAACTATCACGAGGGCTGGGGCGGCTTTAGTCGCGGCAGCCACCTGCAGAAAGCCTGGTTGCTACCGGTGGCACGTAAGGTTGATGAGCGCTCCAAGCGTTATTCGATGCAATACAAAGGCTGCGCATACAAGGCGCCCACTGGCTGGTTTTGATCGATTTGCTGGCGGCTAGGCTGCGTCAAAAAGTTGTTTTTTTAAGCGTGCAGAGTGCTACGGTGCTTGAAAATAAGATCAGTGGCGACTACTTGCGCATTTTTTGCATTAAGCAATGCGTCATTAATGGTATGGTTCGCGCCGAAAAATTAACGCCCTTATAGGGGTCTGTTCTGTGCAGAAATGGCAGCGTCGGGAGATATCCGGATGTGTGTCAATGCGCTGTAGAGCTGAAACCAGTCGCGTGATTATCTCCACTTGGAGATTGGTTGAAGTGCATGCAGGGGGCCATTAGTTATCTGGAAGTTACCTCTTCCTGGCTCTAAATACGTCTGGCGGGCAGTAACGATCAGTTGCTTGAGGCTCAATAAAGCGAGCCATTGCAACTGGATGCAGCGGATTTTGATTGTGGAGATGCGGTAATGGCGCAAAACGATAACCAAGCTGTAGATGTGGTATTGGTTGGGGCCGGCATCATGAGCGCTACGCTCGCCGTGCTACTCAAAGAGCTTGATCCAACGATTAAGCTAGAAGTTGTTGAGTTGATGGATGCGGGTGCTATCGAAAGTTCCAACCCTTGGAACAACGCTGGTACCGGGCATGCGGGCTTGTGTGAGCTTAATTACACACCGCAAGCTGCCGACGGTTCGGTCGACATCAAAAAGGCCGTGAGCATTAATGCCATGTTCGAGGAGTCCAAGCAGTTTTGGGCCTACTTGATCGAAAAAGGCACCTTCGGTTCTGCGCAAAGCTTTATCAATCCAGTACCGCATCTCAGCTTTGTACGTGGCGAAGAAGACATTGATTTTCTGAAGTCGCGCTTTGCCCAGATGAGCAAGCATCATTGTTTTGCTGATATGGAATATTCCGAAGACCGCGACACCTTGGCCCAGTGGATGCCACTGATGATGCCGGGTCGCTCGGCTGACGAAGCCGTTGCCGCAACGCGAGTGGTCGGTGGCAGCGACGTTAACTTCGGCGCGCTGACTAATCAGTTGCTGCATTTTCTCGCCGAGCAAGACCAGTCCAAGGTTAAGTACAGTAATAAAGTGGTTGGCCTGGCGCGCAGCGGCGATGGTTGGACGGTCACCCTTAAGGACCTAGCCAACGGCGGCACCCGCAAAGTGCAAACCCGCTTTGTGTTCCTCGGTGCGGGTGGTGCAGCCTTGCCGTTGTTGCAGATGTCGGGCATTCCGGAAGGCAAAGGCTTCGGTGGTTTCCCAGTGAGCGGCCAATGGCTGCGTTGCGACAACCCCGAGGTGGTTAGCCAGCATCAGGCCAAGGTCTACAGTCAGGCCGATGTGGGCGCGCCGCCGATGTCGGTGCCGCACTTGGATACCCGTATGGTCGACGGTAAAAAGTCGTTGCTGTTCGGACCCTATGCCGGCTTTACCACTAAGTTCTTGAAGTACGGCTCGTTCCTTGATCTGCCGTTGTCGATTCGGCCGGGTAATATCCTGCCGATGCTGGCTGTGGCGCGCGACAACTTTGACCTGACCAAGTATCTGGTTGGTGAAGTTTTGCAGTCGCAAGAGCAGCGTATTCAGGCCTTGCGTAAGTTCTATCCGAACGTGAAGCCGGAAGACTGGCGCTTGGAAACGGCCGGACAGCGCGTGCAGATCATCAAGAAAAACGCTGAAAAAGGCGGTGTTCTGCAGTTTGGTACTGAGTTGGTGTCTTCCGCAGACGGCAGCTTGGCAGCCTTGTTAGGTGCCTCTCCAGGTGCTTCGGTGACGGTGTCGATCATGCTTGATCTGCTGGCCCGCTGCTTCCCTGAGCAATTGGCTTCGCCGCAGTGGCAGTCGCGTTTGAAGGCTATCTTCAAGGCCGATGCCAAGATGCTTGAAGCAGACGCTGAGGTGTACCGCAGCGTGCAGACACAATCGGATCAGGTGCTGGGTTTGGGTCCAATCGCCGCCGCTTGAGTGTGCAGCGCTGTATAAACCGCCCTTCGGGGCGGTTTTTTTGTTTATGTGTCCTAGTTATCTGTTGCAGGCCCTATTTGTAGGGTGGGTTTTAGCCCACCAGCGCGGTGGTAAGAGCCTTGGTGGGCTAAAGCCCACCCTACGTGTTGAGCACAAAACGTGGATTACTGAGCCAATAGTGAAGCCAGATTGGGTCTGAACGAAAAGCGCCATACACACCTAAAGTGACGGCTAAATGCCGTGGGCTGGCGCGGGCCATTTCACGCTGAAAACGCTTCGCGGTTTGCCAGCCTAAGCCTGTGTGACGGGCGGCTCAGGGCGCAATGCCGGGCGGCACAACAGCCACTCGTGCAAGGTGGCTTGCACGCTGTCGAATTTCACCGGTTTATTCAGCACCTCCGTCATACCCGCAGCCAAGCAACGTTGGCGCTCAGCCTCGGCGTTGAGGCTGATGGCCAGCACCGGCAGCTCGGCGCAGCCGGGCAATTGGCGCAACGCCCGACAGATGGC
>JBBKVZ010000450.1:0-8156 GCA_037968715.1 Pseudomonas sp. | reverse complement strand
AAAGTGATTGGCGCCCCCGAGCTACAAGCGATGACCGAAGCAGTACTCGACGGTTGGCTGACTACCGGGCGCTTCAATGAAGCTTTCGAGAAACGTTTGGCGCGCTATCTTGGCCGGCGCAGTGTGTTGACCACTAACTCGGGCTCCTCTGCCAACCTAGTGGCGTTTTCCGCGCTGACTTCGCAGCGACTCGGTGAACGGGCGATTCGCAAAGGTGATGAGGTGATTGGCGTAGCCGCGGGTTTCCCCACTACGGTCAACCCTATTCTGCAGTTTGGTGCTGTGCCGGTATTCGTCGATGTCGAGTTGGGCACCTACAACATTAATCCTGCGCTGGTAGAGGCGGCGATTGGTCCACGCACCAAGGCCATTATGTTGGCCCACACGCTTGGCAATCCGTTTAACCTGCGGGTCATCCGCGAGCTATGCGAGCGCTACAACCTATGGTTGATTGAGGACTGTTGCGATGCGCTGGGTGCGACATTCGAAGGGCAGGCGGTGGGTACTTTTGGTGATATCGGTACTCTGAGCTTTTATCCTGCGCACCACATCACCATGGGCGAGGGCGGTGCTGTATTCACCAATACCCCACGGCTAAAACGCATTATGGAATCGTTCCGCGACTGGGGGCGCGATTGCTATTGTCCGCCGGGTGAGGACAACACGTGCGGCAAGCGCTTTGACTGGCAGCTTGGCAGCCTGCCTCAGGGCTATGACCACAAGTACACCTACTCTCACCTAGGCTACAACTTGAAAATTACTGACATGCAAGCCGCTTGCGCGTTGGCACAGATGGATCGCCTAGATGACTTCATCGGCGCACGCAAACGTAACTTCGCTTGGCTCAGCAAGCGCTTGGCCGGCTGCGCCGAATATCTAATCCTGCCGCAGGCGACTCCAGGCAGCGATCCGTCTTGGTTCGGTTTTGCGCTGACCTTGCGCGACGGTTGTGGCGTTAAGCGGGTTGACCTGCTGCGATATTTGGATGAACAGAAGGTCGGCACACGTCTGCTATTCGCGGGCAACCTGACCCGCCAACCATACATGCAGGGCCAGAACTTTAGGGTCTGCGGTGACTTGCCGGTAACTGACAAAATAATGAACGATACTTTCTGGATTGGCCTATGGCCTGGGCTTTCAGAAGCCCATTTGGAACATGCCGCCAGTCGAATCGAGGCGTGGTTCGGCCGAGGAGTCAAATAATGAGTACTGCTCAACCTACGTTGGCGCTTTTTAGCAAACCCCTGTTCATTCTGGAAATGGCCAACAATCACATGGGTGATGTCGACCATGGCATCGCGCTGATCCGCGCATTTGGCGAGGTCTGTCGACAGTTTCCTTTCCGTTTCGCTTTCAAGCTGCAGTATCGCGATCTGGACAGTTTTATTCATCCCGCCATGCGTGGGCGCGATGATCTGAAGTACATCAAACGTTTCAGCGAAACACGCCTCAAACGTGAGCAGTTCGATGCGTTGGTGGCGGAAATTCGGGCCAACGGTTTCTTGTGCATCTCTACGCCGTTCGATGAGGCCTCGGTGCAGGTCATCGAAGAGCAGGAACTGGACTGCATCAAAATTGCCAGCTGCTCAATGTCCGACTGGCCGCTGCTTGAACGTGTGGTGCTCAGCCAACGACCGCTGATTGTGTCCACTGCCGGCTCGACCACCGAAGAGCTGGATCGCTTGGTGAGCTTTCTCACCCATCGGGAAAAGGACTTCGCCATTTTGCATTGCGTTGGCGAATACCCGACTCCGGATGCGCACATGCACCTGTCTCAGGTGGATTACCTGCGGCGTCGCTACCCGGGTGTTCGTGTGGGTTTCTCCACCCACGAAAACCCGGACAACACCGACATCATTAAAATTGCCTTGGCCAAAGGTGCGCGTATTTTCGAGAAGCACGTTGGCCTGCCTACTGATAAGTATCCATTGAACGCTTACTCGGCCAGCCCGCAGCAGGTCGAGAATTGGCTGCAGGCGGCACAGACCGCAATCGTCTTATGCGGTGAGGGTGAGCAACGCCGGCCGGTTAACCCTGCTGAACTCGATAGCCTGCGCGCGCTGCGTCGTGGCGTATTCGCGCGTCGGCCGATAGCGGCTGGGGAAGTGGTACATGGGCACGACATCTATTTTGCCTTTCCGCCGCAGGACGAGCAGTTCACCGCCAGCGACTGGTCGAAATACGCCACATTCACCGCTCAAACAGATATTCCCGTCGATGCCGCGCTGAGTTCGGATAACACCCAGCGGCGTGACATGCGTGACAAAGTTTGGGACATCGTCCAGCGCGTACGCACGCAGTTACGCGACAGTCATGTGGTGGTTCCGGGTCGAGTAGATCTAGAAATTTCCCACCACTATGGCCTCGAGCGCTTCGATGAAGTGGGAATGTGCATGCTGACTGTGGTCAATCGGGGGTATTGCAAAAAGCTCCTGCTTTTGCTGCCTGGACAGCAGCATCCTGAGCAGTTCCACGAGCACAAGGAGGAAACCTTTCATGTGCTGCAGGGCGAATTACGCCTGAGTCTTGATGGTGTCGAGCGCATCTGCCGCCCCGGTGATGTAGTGACCGTCGAGCCGGGTGTTCGGCATGCTTTTCACTCCGAGAATGGAGCGATTATCGAGGAGCTGTCTTCGACCCACTTTAGCAACGACTCCTTTTATTCTGACTCGGCGATCAACGCCAACCAAGATAGAAAAACCCTCTTGAGCTATTGGATGGACTGACGTGCCTAGCCCTTATCGTGTTGCTGACTACATTGCTGATTTCATCGCCGAACTGGGCGTTGAACACGTCTTTCTGCTGCCGGGTGGCGGTGCTATGCACCTCAACGACGCAGTCGGCAAACACCCGAGCCTGGAGGTGGTCGCCTGCCTGCATGAGCAGGCCGCAGCTATCGCCGCCGAAGCTTACTGCCGGATTAACGAGAACATTGGTGTGGCAATGGTCACCACTGGTCCTGGCGCGACTAACGCCGTGACCGCAGTGGCCGGTGCTTGGATCGAATCGGTGCCGTTGCTGGTTATTTCCGGTCAGGTCAAGCGCGCCGATTTGCTGCGTGGAGCACCACTGCGGCAGAGGGGTGTGCAGGAAGTGGACATCGTCAGCGTGGTGGCACCCATCACCAAATATGCCGTCACTATTGAGCATCCGGAAGATATTCGCCGTGAGCTGGAGCGCGCCGTCAGTATTGCCCGTACGGGCCGTGCCGGACCGGTGTGGATAGACGTACCGCTGGATGTTCAGGGCGCCCCTATCGATCCGGCGTTGCTGCAAGGTTGGCAAGCCGCACCGGAGCAACCGCTAGCAATCGACAGCAGCGTGCTGGAGCAGATTCATCAAATGCTAAAAGCCGCCAAACGGCCGCTGCTGCTAGCCGGCCATGGTGTACGTTTGAGTGGCGCGGCGCAGCTGTTTCGCGACACCGTCGAGGCCATGGGCGTGCCGGTGGTGAGCACTTGGAATGCCATGGATCTGCTGCCGTATGAGCACCCGTTGTATGTGGGGCGGCCGGGAGTGGTGGCTCTGCGTGCGCCGAATTTTGCAGTTCAGAACGCCGATCTACTGATCTCCATCGGCTGCCGCTTGGACAACATCATCACCGCCTACAATCCGCGCGATTTTGCTCGCTCCGCCCGCAAGGTGGTGGTCGATGTGGATGTTAATGAAATCGAGAAACTGGATATGCCGATTGATTTGGCCGTAACCAGTGACGCCAAAGCGTTTCTCGCGGCGCTGAGTCAGCAATTAAACGGCGAGGAGTTCCGTCGCCCTCAATGGTTGGAACGCTGCCGCGACTGGAAGAGCCGCTATAGCGTAAACGATGGCAAACCGTTCGCGACGAATGGGCCAATCAGTCATTTCCAGTTCGCCGACAGCCTGTCCGACGCTATCGCTCCAGATACGCTGATCAGTACTGGCAGCTCGGGGTTGGCGGTGGAGGTTTTTTACACGGTATTTCGCAATCGTCCCGGCCAGCGAGTGTTTCTTACCTCCGGGCTGGGGGCGATGGGCTATGGCCTGCCGGCTGCGATTGGTGCCTGTTTCGCCAACGGCCGCAAGCCGATGGTGGCGGTAGAGAGCGACGGCAGCTTGCAGCTGAATATTCAAGAGTTCGCGACGATGCACGCCTTTGACCTGCCGATATGTTTGGTGGTGATGAACAATGGCGGCTACGCCTCAATTCGCAATACCCAGCGCAACTACTTTGAAGGCCGTTATGTTGGCACTGGGCCCGAGGCCGGCTTGTGGATGCCAGATCTGGAAGACGTCGCGCGCACCTACCGCATACCGTTTCTCCGGATCAGCGATGCCGCAGAGTTGGCCGACGGTTTGCGCGAAGCCATGGCCCTGCCGCGCCCAGTGATCATCGAGGTCATGCTGATGAACGACGAAGTGCTCAGTCCCAAAGTGGCCGCAGTGCCTCAGGTGGATGGCTCAATGACGTCGATGCCGCTGGAAGACATGAGCCCGCTGCTGCCGCTGGAAGTCTTGGAAGTCGAGATGGGCGGGCGCCTGAGCGCTGCATCGCGTAAGGCTAGGCAGTCTTGAGCCCTGACGAGGTACCGGCAATGAGCCATCAACGACGCGACTGCGCCGAGGGAGCGGCCGCCGATTGGCGCGATGAACTCGAGCGTTTGCTAACTGAGCCATTGGAGGAGGCCCGTGCGCGTGCCCGCAACGCTTTCGATCGGCTCGCTGGCGACGCGGCCGAACGCATTGTTCTGCTCGGTGCGGGCAACCTAGGACGCAAGGTGTTGCGCGGCTTGCGTGAAGAAGGCATAGAACCGCTGGCCTTTAGTGATAACGCTAAGCACCTGTGGGGGCAGAGCATCGACGGCGTCCTGGTGCTCTCGCCGACTGATGCGGCACGCATCCATGGAGGCAATGCGGTATTCGTGCTGGCTATCTGGCGCGGCGAGACCGATGAGTCGATGGCTGATCGCATCGCTGCATTCAAATGCCTGGGTTGCCTATGCGTGGTTCACTTCGGTTACCTGTTTTGGAAATATCCGCAGCGTTTCCTGCCGCACTATGCGTTGGATCTGCCGGAGCAGGTTCTTGCCGCCGCAGGGGTTATCCGTGCAGCTTTCGAGTTGCTTGCCGACGAAGCCTCGCAGCGAGCCTTCGTTGGTCACGTCGATTGGCGTCTGCACCTGGATTTCACCCGGCTACCACTACCGGACAGTGGACCGATCTATTTTCGGGATGAGCTGTTTCGACTCGGCCCGGACGAAGTCTTCGCCGATTGCGGCGCATTCGACGGCGATACCCTGGAGCAGTTTATCGCCAAAACCCAGGGGCAATTCCGGCACGTATATTGTTTCGAGGCAGACCCGCAGAGCGCCGGACGCTTAGAACAGCGTCGAGAGCGGCTTGAATCTGGCCTTGGTGCGCGGGTCAGCGTGTTGCCACAGGCGGTTGGCGCGCATAACGGAACCATTCACCTTGACGCCTTGGGTACGGTTTCCTCGGCAGTGTGCGCCGAAGGAGGCATCGAGATTCAGTGCGTGACCCTCGATGCAGCGCTGGCTGGTGCTGGTGTCAGCTTGATCAAAATGGATGTCGAGGGCTACGAGGCCGCTGCGCTGGCCGGCGCAGCCCAGTGTATCCGCGAGAACCGGCCGGTCATGGCGATCTGCATCTATCACCAACAGGATCACCTCTGGTCCTTGCCGCTGTTGCTTGCCGAGCTTGGCGATGGCTATCGGTTCTATCTTCGCGCGCACGTTCATGATGGCTGGGATCTGGTGTGTTACGCCGTACCCGAAGACCGCCTGCGAGAGTCTGACTGATGGCGACTATTGCCACCCACTGTGCCTGCTGCGGTGCCGCCGAGCCGGAAAAGTCTCCTGCGGTGCTGATGCCTTTCGTGGCCAAGCGGGTGTTCGACTGGGACGTGGTTGAGATCACAGCCGACTGGGGGCTGCGCGACCTGCGATGCGGCCATGCTTATGCTGTCTGCAACAGCCTGCACTGTCGCGAGTGTGGACTGCTGTTTCTCGACCTGCGGTTTGACAGCGCGGAAATGGGCCGGCTCTACCGCGACTATCGCGGCGCTGAGTACACCTGCCTGCGTGATGCCTGCGAGCCGGGCTATGCACGTCGCAACGAGGCGCTGTTGCAGGGGGGCGGTTATGCAACGCAGGTCGAGGCGTTTCTCGCGCCGCTGCTTCGCGAACCTGACAGCGTGCTCGACTGGGGTGGCGATACCGGTATCAATACGCCGTTTCGTGGGCGGATGGGGACGCACCATGTGTTTGATATTTCTGAGCGCCCGCTGATCGACGGGGCAAGCCGAGTGGGTTCCGAGGATATACGCAGCGTGCATTATGACTTGGTGGTGCTGAGTCAGGTGCTAGAGCACGTCCCGGAGCCTTTGGCGCTGCTGGAAACGGTGGTTGCTGCGCTGGATGATGGCAGTCTGTTGTACATCGAGGTTCCGTACGAAGGGCTGGCGCAGAAGATCGCTACGGGCAGCGCCCAGTGGCGGGACAAGCGCCACTGGCACGAGCACATCAATTTCTACTCGGAAGACGCACTGCGCAGCTTAATCGGCAGAGCTGGGCTGGAGGTCTGCCAACTCGATACCCTGGAGGTTGATGTTGGCACTGGACCGCTTCAGGTTTTTTCCATCGCTTGTCGGAAGCGACTGAAATGACCTCGACTGCATCTCGTCAATCGTTCGCGCAGGCACTCGCCCATGCATAGCATCGACATCATCATTCCCACTTACAACTATGGGCATTTTCTCGGCCGCTGTCTGGATTCGGTACTGGCACAGACCTATGGGGATTTCTCAGTCCTGGTGATCGATAACGCCTCGCAGGACAACACCCGCGAGCTGATGCAGAGCTATTGTCAGCTCGATCCACGCATTCGCTACGAGCGTAACGAGACTAACTTGGGGCCGTCCCACTCTGTGCTCAAGGCCTACGAGATGACCACTGCACGCTATTGGGTGATGCTCTGCGCCGACGACTACTGGCTGCCGACATTCCTCGAGAAATGCCTGGCCCGCGGGTTACTGGAGCATCCCGAGTGTGCGTTCGCCTATAGCAAGTGCAGCCGCCTAAGCGGCGACAGGGTGATTCCCTATATGGATATAGTGGTGCCGCTGCTGGAAAGCGGAGTGCACCAGGTCATGCCGTTTCTCTGCCTGAGCAACTGGATTTTCCCGTCCTTCTGCGTGATCGATCGCCAGCGTTTCGATGAAGTGGGTGGGGTGCGGCGCAGCCTGGAAAAATTCAACCCGTCATTCTCCCAACGTCACGGTAGCCTTGGTGATCACTACCTAGTAGCACGCCTGGCCGCTCGCCACCCCTGCTATGTGGCCGATGAGCGGCTCGGGGTTTACCGGGTGCACGAGAACAGCGATACCGCTTTGATCGGTGATCGACTGGTGGAGGAAGTTGCGTTGCTCTACGACGCGATTTATTTCGACAGCGACCTTTTTTCCACTACCCAACGCTATCTGGCAAAAATCAACCAGACGGGGCGCATCCTGACCACCGCGGGCATCGCCCGCACGGCGTTTAATTATGTGCGTAATCCCCGCACGCAAACCCTGCTGGGTGAATCTCGGCGCGAAATACTTCGCCTGCTGGTCGACATCATCCCGCGCATGCCGCGTGATACGGAGCCGGGCACGCAGACCGGTGATGGTTTCCTGGACAAACCGAAGAACATTGAGCGTCTGCGCTTCCTGGCCGAGCGGCCTTACGAGGAATGGTCGTCACTGTATTTCTGAGCGATCGCTAACCTGCCGAGAATAAAGATGAAAAAAACCCATGTATTGTTCGATTTCGATGGCACGCTGGTCGACTCCGCTCCGGCGATCCTCACGACGTTCGCCCAGGTTCTGCAGGCGCATGGACTGCAGGCTTGTTGCTCGATTGACGACTCATTGATCGGGCCGCCTTTGCGACAGACACTGCAAACCCTTTGCGGCAGCAGCGATGTGCAGTTGCTAGATACCCTAGCAAGCAGTTTTCGCGATATCTACGACGGCCCCGCATGTCTGGCCACACCGGCCTATCCGGGCTGGGACGATGCGCTCGCCGCGTTGCGGGCGCTTGGCTTGCAACTGTTGATCGCCACCAATAAACGTCTGTTGCCGACCCAACGGATCATCCAAGCGCGTGGTTGGAGTGAGT
>JBBKVZ010000449.1:0-16970 GCA_037968715.1 Pseudomonas sp. | reverse complement strand
GATTAACGTAAGCACGCTTGGATGGATCAACCACAAATGTAATAGCAACGGTGTTGTCGTTGTCATTAGCTTCGGGAATACCGTTGACGTTGGCAAAGGTATAACCATCATTACCCAAGCGACGCGTTAGCAGCTCCGAGGTAGTGGTCATCAATTTGCGTGAAAAAACTTGGCCCGGCTGAACCAGCAACAATGCCGACAACTCTTGCTCTGGGACCTTAAGATCGCCACTGAGTTTCACCCCACTGACGGTGTATTTATCGCCTTCATCAACGTTAACAGTGATGTAAACGTGCTGCTTGTCTGGGGTGATCGACACCTGTGTCGAGGTGATATCCATATGGATATAGCCACGATCAAGGTAGTACGAGCGCAGGCGCTCAAGATCGCCGGAAAGCTTTTCGCGTGAATATTTGTCATCACTCTTAAAAAATGACAACCAATTGGTGGTTTTTAGCTCGAACAAGTCACCGAGATCTTCATCGGTAAACACACTGTTGCCCACCACGTTGATGTGCTGAATCGCAGCAACCGAGCCTTCATTGATATTAATCTTAAGAGCTACGCGATTACGTGGTTGCGGCACCACTTCAGCTTCAATTTCTGCGGAGTAGCGACCCTGGGAGACATATTGGCGATGCAACTCGTTACGCACACCCTCTAGGGTGGCCCGCTGGAAAATCTCACCTTCGGCCAAACCCGATTGAGTCAGACCCTTGAGCAAGTCTTCCGTTTTGATTGCTTTGTTACCTTCAATTTCAATACCCGAGATTGAAGGTCGCTCAACCACGCTGACAATCAACACATTGCCATCTCGGCCGAGCTGGATGTCTTGAAAGAAACCGGTCTTGAACAATGCCCGCGTTGCTTCAACTAACTGACGGTCGTCGACTTTTTCGCCAACGTTGACCGGCAGAGCACCGAACACACTGCCGGCGGAAACCCGCTGCAAGCCGTTGACACGGATATCGGAGACAGTGAAGGACTCAGCGTGAACTTCGGTGATCATCAGCGCGGCGAGCACCGCAGTTAGGAACAGACGTTTCATGAAGTCCTTTCTTATATCAACTGGCAATAAAAATTTGCCGCAAAAGGCGACAAACTCAAAAACAGGCGAACAGCTTACACTTGCGGCTTAAAGCCGGCCCAGATCATTTACCAAGGCGAGCAGCATTACCCCAACAATCATACTGATACCAATCTGCATGCCCCATGCTTGCACACGATCTGACAATGGACGCCCACGGACCCACTCGACCAGATAAAACAGCAGATGCCCACCATCGAGCACCGGTATCGGCAATAAATTCAGAACCCCCAAACTAATACTCAGGTAAGCCAGAAAATTAAGAAAATCCCCAAAACCTGACTGAGCAGAAGCGCCCGCCACTTTAGCAATGGTTATCGGCCCACTCAAGTTTTTTACCGAGAGCTCGCCAATCAGCATTTTCTTCATCGAATCAAGGGTCAGCACACTCATGGTCCAAGTGCGCCGCAAACCTTCAATAACAGCCTGCGCCGGACCAAAGCTTACTTCACGAAGCATATCGGCAGGCCACGCCGGCGTGCCCACCCCAGCACCCAAATACCCAGTTAGCGCATTAGCTTCTCCGCGCGAAGCCAAGGTCACTGGCACATCAATGACCTGGCCTTTACGCTGCACAGCAAATACCACACCCTGCCCCGCTAAACCGCGTACTTGCTCAACAACTTGTTGCCACTGGGTAAGTTGCACACCATTCAGGGCTAGCAATACATCACCGACCTGAAACCCTGCTAAATAAGCCGGCCCTTGCGGATCAAGCTCGGCCAATACCGGAGCAATTTCAGGGCGCCAAGGCTGAAGACCCAACGCGCTAATCGGATCTGGCTCAGCCACTCCTTGCAGCCATTCCTTCAACTGCACTTGATGCAAGGTTTGCACAGTTGAGCCGGCCTCACGAACCAGAACATCAAGAGAGCCGCTCTCACCAAGACGGCGCACCAACTGCAGATTTACCGCTGCCCAGCCGCTAACCGCCTGACCATTGATCTCAACCAACTCCTGGCCAGCAAGTAATCCAGCATCGGCTGCCAAGCTTGAAGGCGCCACACTACCGATAACAGGTCGCACCTGCTGACTACCCAGCATCGCCAGCAGCCAGAAAAACACAAAAGCGAGAATGAAGTTTGCCAGCGGTCCTGCCGCGACTATGGCAATGCGCTGCCCTACAGATTTGCGCGTAAACGCCTGATCCAACTGTTCCGCAGGCACATCACCTTCACGCTCATCGAGCATTTTTACATAGCCGCCGAGCGGGATAGCCGCCACAACAAACTCAGTACCCTGCCGGTCATGCCACCGTATTAGAGGCGTGCCAAAGCCAACGGAGAAACGCAGCACTTTTACACCGCAGCGCCGGGCAACCCAAAAATGGCCAAACTCGTGAATGGTAACCAACACCCCCAGCGCAATTAGGGTGCCGAAAAACATATAAAGCGCACTCATTAATACTCTCCGCGGCTAGCGCCCGTTACGCAGTAGCCATTGATCTGCAAGCTGGCGAGCCTGAGCATCTGCCAAGAACACGTCATCCAAACTTTCGACCGCAACGACGGGCGCAAGACTCAAAACAGAGTCGATTATGTCTGCGATTTCAGGGAAGCGAATACGCCGCTTTAAAAAAGCCTCAACAGCCACTTCATTCGCGGCATTCAGCAATGCAGGCGCACTGCCGCCTGCCTGCGCAGCACTACGTGCAAGTTGCAAGCAGGGGAAGCGAGTTTCATCTGGCGCTTGGAAATCTAGGCGAGCCACTGCAAACAAATCCAGCGGCGCCACACCTGAATCGATTCGTTCCGGCCAAGCAAGCGCATGACTAATCGGCGTGCGCATATCAGGATTACCCAACTGCGCTAATACCGAGCCATCGACATAGTCGACCAGAGAATGAATTACGCTCTGCGGATGAATGATCACTTCGACTTGTTCGGGCTTCGCATCGAACAACCAGCAGGCCTCAATCAACTCCAGCCCTTTGTTCATCATACTGGCTGAGTCGACTGAGATTTTACGCCCCATCGACCAATTAGGATGAGCGCACGCCTGCTCAGGAGTAACATCCTGAAGCTGGGCAAGAGGCGTTAGGCGAAAAGGACCACCAGAGGCGGTGAGCAATATCCGCCGTACACCGACTCGTTTCAGGCCGCGCGAATAATCACCGGGCAAGCATTGAAAAATTGCATTGTGTTCACTGTCGATCGGCAGCAACACCGCAGCACTTTTGCGCACCGCTTGCATGAACAAAGCGCCGGACATAACCAACGCTTCTTTGTTGGCTAACAATACTTTCTTGCCGGCTTCAACCGCTGCCAGCGTCGGCTTTAAGCCCGCCGCGCCAACAATCGCCGCCATCACAGCATCGACATCCGGGTGTGCGGCAACTTCACACAAGCCCGCCTCACCCACTAGCACCCGAGTACTTAAACCGCCACTCTTCAACGCTTCCTGCAACGCCGAGGCTGCCGCTTTAGTAGGCACCACTGCAAAGCGTGGCTGAAAGCGCAAACACAGCTGCTCCAGCTCAAGTAGGCGGCTAAAACCACTTAACGCGAAAACCTGGTAGCGATCAGGATGGCGAGCAATTACATCCAGCGTACTCAGACCAATCGAGCCCGTCGCACCCAGCACACTAATCCGCTGTAAAGTCGTCAAAACTGGCCCCAGCCAATTGCCCAGAGCAACAAGGCAAATACGGGTATTGCCGCAGTTAAGCTATCAATACGATCAAGAATACCGCCATGCCCAGGCAACAAATTGCTGCTGTCTTTAATGCCAGCCTCACGCTTGAAAAGACTTTCGGTCAGGTCACCGACTACCGAGACGAAAACCAACAGAGCCGTAGCCGCAAGCCCAAGCAGTATTTGCGAAGCGCTCCAGTGCCGGTACAGACCAACCACTAAGGCTATCAGCAGGCACGTCAGCAGCCCCCCAAATACGCCCTCCCAGCTTTTCCCAGGACTAACCTGCGGCGCCAGCTTGCGCTTACCGAATGCACGCCCGGCAAAGTAGGCGCCAATATCAGCACCCCACACCAAAACCATAACCGCAATGATTAAGGTATTCCCCAAGGGCCACTGCTTAAGCAGCATCAAACCTTGCCAAGCGGGCAAGAGGATCAGCAAACCGATTAATGGCTTGCTGAGCGGCGCATGCAGATAACGCTTACTGCCTGGATAACTCACCACCAGCAATGTTGCTACCAACCACCAGACCAGAGCCAACAACAGCACCCAAGGGGCTAGCTGCGGCAGCAGGTACAGCCCATACAATAAAACGGCAACCACCACACCATAGGCAACCCGCAAAGGCTGACCTTTAAAACCGGCCAGCTGCGCCCACTCCCAACCAGCCAAAGCCACCACCGCGCCGATAAACAACGCAAACTGCCAACCTTCAAGGAAGAAAAAACCACCCAAGGCCAGCGGTAATAACCACAGCGCCGTTAAGATTCGTTGCTTAAGCATTATTGACCGACCTCAGCTTGAACTTGCTCGCTAGTTTTACCGAAACGTCGCTGACGAGTCGCGAAGTCAGCCAAGGCCGCACGCATAGCGTGATGTTTGAAATCCGGCCAGAGCAGATCGGAGAAATACAATTCGGCATAAGCTAACTGCCAAAGTAAGAAATTGCTGATGCGGTGCTCCCCACCGGTACGGATACACAAGTCAGGCATCGGTAAACCCGCCGTAGACAAGCGCTCTTGTAGCAACTGCGCGCTAATATCAGCCACGGCTAAACTGCCTGCTTTAACTTCGCTCGCCAAGGCTTGTGCAGCCTGAACGACATCCCACTGTCCGCCGTAGTTAGCCGCCACCTGCAAGATAAACTTACTCGGCCCCGCAGTTTCCGCCTCGGCAGCCAACATAGCAGCCTGCAACTCCGGATGAAAACGCGAGCGATCGCCGATAATACGCAGACTGATTTGATTGTCTTTAAGCTTGCTAGCTTCGCGACGTAAAGCGAGCAAAAACAACTCCATTAGCGCGCCCACTTCTTCCGCTGGACGCTGCCAATTCTCACTGGAAAAGGCAAATAGAGTGAGCACCTCAACCCCAGCCTCAGCACACACCTTAATAACCGCGCGCACTGCATCAACACCCGCTTTATGACCAGCAACACCGGGCAAAAAGCGTTTTTTAGCCCAGCGATTGTTGCCATCCATAATGATGGCAACATGCCGAGGCACGACAACAGCCACTGATTTAATCTTATCCATGACGATACGACCGTTAAACGGCCATCAAATCTGTTTCTTTCTGCTTCACAGCCGTTTCAATTTCAGCCACGAACTTATCGGTCAACTTCTGCACATCGTCAGCAGCGCGGCGCTCTTCGTCTTCGCTAATTTCTTTTTCTTTAACCAGATCTTTCAACTGGCTCAACGCATCGCGACGAATATTGCGCACGGCAACCCGACCATCTTCTGCGGCATCACGCGCCTGCTTAGTAAAGCCCTTGCGGGTCTCTTCAGTCAGGGCCGGCATCGAAACCAGCAACAACTCACCGAGGTTGGTTGGATTAAAACCCAAACCGGCACTCTGGATTGCCTTATCTACTGCGCCGAGCATATTGCGCTCAAAAGCCACAACCTGCAGGGTACGCGAGTCTTTAACCGTTACGTTGGCGACCTGATTGATCGGCGTGTCTGAGCCGTAATAAGGAACCATTACCCCACCCAAAATACTCGGGTGAGCTTGACCGGTACGAATACGGCTAAAAGCGTGAAGCAATGACTCCACGCTTTTCTGCATACGTTCTTGGGTATCTTTTTTAATTTCATTAATCATTGTTTGTGTTCCTCAATCAGAGTGCCTTCAGCGCCACCCAAAACAATATTCAACAGAGCACCGGGCTTGTTCATGTTGAATACACGCAATGGCATATTGTGGTCGCGACACAAGCAAATAGCGGTTAAATCCATGACCCCTAGCTTACGATCCAGCACTTCGTCGTAGGTCAGATGATCAAATTTCTCCGCATGCGGGTCCTTGAACGGATCAGCAGTATAAACGCCGTCGACCTTGGTTGCCTTCAGCACCACATCAGCATCAATCTCAATGGCGCGCAGGCAAGCCGCAGAGTCTGTGGTAAAGAAAGGATTACCCGTACCCGCAGCAAAAATTACCACTTCGCCCGTTTTTAAATGACGCATCGCTTTACGACGATCGTAATGATCAGTTACGCCAACCATGCTAATGGCCGACATTACCAGAGCTGGAATATTTGAACGCTCTAACGCGTCACGCATGGCCAAGGCGTTCATTACCGTGGCGAGCATACCCATATGGTCGCCTGTAACGCGATCCATTCCAGCCGCACTTAATGCCGCGCCGCGGAACAGATTACCGCCACCAATAACCAAACCAACCTGCACGCCAATACCGACCAACTGGCCAACTTCCAGTGCCATGCGGTCAAGCACTTTAGGATCAATACCGAAGTCTTCTGAGCCCATCAGGGCTTCGCCGCTTAGCTTGAGTAAAATGCGGTTATAGCGGGGTTGACGACCACTGACCTGCTGAGCCATGCGTATTTCTCCTGCAACATGTTAAAGCGCCACTGACGAGGCTAAACAACACCAGCCACGCTTACGATTATGAACGGACAGCTGGACAACATGGGCAGCGCTGGGTACGCAACTACAAATATCGCCTTTAAGCGCTAGCCCAAACTGACACCCCTATTCGACAGAAAGGCCGCACGCGTTAGCGGGCAGCCTCTCTGGGGCGACAGCAATTAAGCAGTCTTATTGCTTACTGGCAGCCAACTGCGCAGCAACTTCAGCGGCGAAATCAACTTCACCCTTATCAATACCTTCACCAACACCGTAACGAACAAACGAAACGATTTCAGCGCCAGCTTTCTTAGCCAAAGCGCCAATGGTCAATTCTGGATTCTTCACGAAAGGCTGCTCAACCAAGCTGGCTTCGGCAAGGAACTTCTGGATACGACCAGAAACCATTTTCTCAACGATTTCTGCAGGCTTACCCTTCATTTTCTCTTCGTTCAGGCTGATAAATACAGCCTTCTCACGAGCAACGGCTTCTTCAGACACTTCAGAAGTGTGCAAGAACTCAGGATTGCTAGCAGCTACGTGCATCGCGATGTCACGGGCCAACTCGCTATCGCCGCCTTTAAGGGCAACGATTACGCCAATCTTGTTGCCGTGCACGTAAGCGCCTAACACGTCGCCTTCAACACGCACCAGACGGCGAATATTGACGTTCTCGCCAACCTTACCGACCAACTCAACGCGAGCCGTTTCACGGGCAGCGATCAGCGGAGCAGCGTCTGTCAGCTTCTCGGCCATGGCCAATTCGATGCTGTCATTAACGAAGTTCTTGAAGTCATCCTGCAGAGCCAAGAAGTCAGTCTGCGAGTTAACTTCCAAGATCACGGCGGTTTTGTTGTCGTCGCTTACTTTAACGGCAATAGCGCCTTCAGCAGCCACGTTACCGGCTTTCTTGGCCGCTTTGATGGCGCCAGAAGCACGCATATCGTCAATGGCTTTTTCGATGTCGCCGCCAGCCTTAGTCAAGGCCTTTTTGCAATCCATCATGCCTTCGCCGGTACGCTCACGCAGTTCTTTAACCAATGCTGCAGTAATCTCTGCCATTTGAAAATTCCTCTTGGATAGGTTTTAACCATTCCACCCGAACTAACGGGCGATCAATTCTTTTTTGCTGTACACGGTGAGCCAAGCCACCGCCCCGCCGACTGCGCCCTGCAACAGCACTCAATTCGTGAGTGGCAAAAAGGGGGCCAAGCCCCCTTTTTGCGTACAGACAGACGCTAGCGCCTATTACTCAGCCTTAGCAGCTTCAGCAGCTGGTGCTTGAGCAACGAACTCTTCAGCCAGCACAGTGCCGCCGTTAGCATTGTTGCGACCACGGATCACGGCGTCAGCCATGGCAACCATGTACAGTTGAATGGCGCGAATGGCGTCATCGTTACCTGGAATGATGTAGTCAACACCTTCTGGGCTGCTGTTGGTGTCGACGATGCCGATTACCGGAATACCAAGCTTGTTGGCTTCGGTGATGGCAATACGCTCGTGATCAACGTCGATAACGAACAATGCGTCAGGCAAGCCGCCCATATCCTTGATACCACCAAGGCTGCGATCCAACTTGATCAGATCACGCGAACGCATCAGAGCTTCTTTCTTGGTCAGCTTGGTGAAAGTACCGTCTTGCGACTGAACTTCCAGATCACGCAGACGCTTGATCGAGGCACGGATGGTTTTGTAGTTGGTGAGCATGCCACCCAACCAGCGGTGATCAACAAACGGCGAACCACAACGAAGGGCTTCTTCGCGGATGATCTTGCCAGCAGCACGCTTGGTGCCAACGAACATAATCTTGTTTTTGCCCGAAGCCAGCTTCTCAACGAAAGACAAAGCTTCGTTGAACATTGGCAGGGTTTTTTCAAGGTTGATGATGTGAATCTTGTTACGCGCGCCGAAAATGTACTTACCCATTTTCGGGTTCCAGTAACGAGTCTGGTGACCGAAGTGAACGCCGGCCTTCAGCATATCGCGCATATTTACGTGAGACATTTTTGTTCCTTAAATTAAAAAGGGTTAGGCCTCCACGTATCCCAATAACCAACCTTCAGACTTTGCCGAAAGCACCCAGGTCACTGTGTCGATACGTGTGTGGGTTTAAAGCTAAACAGGCACTGCCCGTAAAGCGGCGCACTTTATACCACAAGTTGACGCACAACGAAA
Source organism: Pseudomonas sp. (assembly GCA_037968715.1). Classification (GTDB taxonomy): domain Bacteria; phylum Pseudomonadota; class Gammaproteobacteria; order Pseudomonadales; family Pseudomonadaceae; genus Aquipseudomonas. Next base: position 8,199 of record JBBKVZ010000449.1, on the reverse strand, counting down.
CCCGCAACACTTTTGACAACTGTTTCAGCACTGGGTGGCTCGACTGCTCGGGTCTGTTAGAATTGCGCCTTTGTAAATTTTGCCTGCGCTAGCGCGCCGAGAGAGCCCGCATGACTGCCACGATCAAGACACCCGCTGAAATCGAAAAAATGCGCATCGCCGGCCGCTTGGCTGCCGAGGTACTGGAGATGATCGGCGCACACGTTAAACCTGGCGTGACCACCGACCAACTCAACACTATCTGCCATGACTATATAGTTAACGTGCAGCAGGCAATTCCTGCTCCTCTCAACTACAAAGGCTTCCCCAAGTCGATCTGCACTTCGATCAACCATGTGGTCTGCCACGGTATTCCTAACGAGAAGCCCCTCAAAGACGGCGACGTACTGAACATTGACGTTACCGTTATCAAAGACGGCTATCACGGCGACACCAGCAAAATGTACATGGTCGGCAAGGTCAGCGAGTGGGCTGAAAAGCTCGCCCGCGTCACCCAAGAGTGTATGTACAAGGGCATTGAAATTGTCCGTCCTGGTGTGCGCCTAGGCGACATCGGTGAAGTGATCCAGAAGCACGCTGAGAAGAATGGCTACTCTGTAGTGCGCGAATACTGCGGTCACGGTATTGGCGCGGTGTTTCATGAAGAGCCGCAAGTACTGCATTACGGCCGCGCAGGCACCGGCATGGAACTCCAGGAAGGCATGACCTTCACTATCGAGCCGATGATCAATCAAGGCCGTGCCGAAACGCGTTTACTGGGCGATGGCTGGACAGCCATTACCAAGGACCGCAAGCTTTCCGCGCAGTGGGAGCACACTATTTTGGTCACTGCCACCGGCTACGAGATTTTCACTCTGCGCCAAGATGACACGCTACCGCGCACCTCCGCCTAACCTTGTGCGCACACAGAGCACCACTTAAAAAAGGAACGTCGTTGTATGCCGCAGGTTGATCCCGATTTGTTCGACCGCGGCCAGTTCAAGGCTGAGTTAGCGCTGAAAACCAGCCCTATCGGCGCTTTCAAAAAAGCCTTACGCCGAAGCAACGACGTGCTCAATGAGCGCTTTAAGACTGGTCGTGATATCCGCCGCCTAATCGAAGACCGCGCATGGTGTGTCGACCAGATTTTGCTCGAGGCGTGGACACGCTTTGACTGGAACAAAGGTGCCGAGATCAGCATGGTCGCCGTTGGCGGCTATGGCCGAGGCGAACTGCACCCGCATTCAGACATCGACCTTCTGATATTGCTCGCCGATGAAGACCACGAACTGTTTCGTGACTCCATTGAGCAATTGCTCATGCTGCTCTGGGATATCGGCTTGGAAGTTGGGCAAAGTGTGCGCTCGGTGGCGGAGTGCGCTGAAGAAGCCCGCGCCGACTTAACCGTCATCACCAACCTGATGGAAAGCCGCACGATCGCTGGCCCCGAGCACTTGCGGCAACGCATGCTAAGCGTTACCAGCCCCGAGCAAATGTGGCCCAGCAAGCACTTCTTTCTGGCTAAGCTGGACGAACAAACCACCCGCCACTCCAAATACAACGACACCGAATACAACCTTGAGCCCAACGTCAAAGGCTCACCTGGTGGCCTGCGCGACATCCAAACCATCCTCTGGGTGGCTCGCCGTCAATTTGACACCCTGAACCTGCACGCCCTAGCCGCCCAAGGCTTTTTGATGGAAGCCGAGTCAACTCTGCTGTCTGACTCGCAAGACTTCCTCTGGACGGTTCGCTATGCCCTACACATGCTCGCCGGCCGCAGTGAAGACCGCTTATTATTTGATCATCAGCAAAAAATTGCCGGCCTGCTCGGCTTCGTTGATGAGGATGGCAAACTGGCCGTTGAGCAATTGATGCAGAAGTATTACCGCGCAGTCATGGCGGTGGCAGAGCTCAGCGACCTGATCATGCAAAACTTCGACGAGGTGATCCTGCGCCACAGCGAAAACCTCCCCGCCGAACCGCTCAACAAGCGTTTTCAAGTGCGCGATGGTTTTCTTGAAGTCACCCACGCGGACGTTTTCACCCGCAAGCCTTTTGCCATTATGGAAATTTTCGTGCTGATGGCGCAAACGCCTAATCTGCGCGGGATACGCGCCGACACCATTCGTTTGCTACGCGACAGCCGCCAACTGATTGATGACGATTTTCGCCGCGACATTCGCAACACCAGCTTATTTATCGAATTGTTTAAGTCACCCGAAGGCATCCATCGCAGCCTACGCCGCATGAACCGTTTCGGCATTCTAGGCCGTTTCTTGCCAGAGTTTGGCCGCATTGTAGGACAGATGCAGCATGACTTATTTCACATATTTACCGTCGATGCGCACACCCTCAACCTGATCAAACACCTGCGCAAACTCAGTAAGCCCGGTGTCAGTGATAAATTCCCCCTGGCCAGCAAATTGATTGCCTTGCTACCCAAGCCCGAACTCATTTACTTGGCCGGGCTTTACCATGACATCGGCAAAGGCCGTGGCGGCGATCACTCCGAACTGGGCGCAGTGGATGCCGAGGTATTCTGTCAGCGCCATCAGCTACCGGACTGGGATTCGCAGCTGATTGTTTGGCTGGTGAAAAATCACCTAGTGATGTCCACCACCGCCCAGCGCAAAGACCTTTCCGACCCGCAAGAAATTCATAATTTTGCCCAGCTGGTTGGCGATAAAACCCACCTCGACTACCTCTACGTGCTGACCGTGGCGGACATCAACGCCACCAACCCGACGCTTTGGAACTCGTGGCGCGCCAGCTTGCTACGCCAACTGTATACCGAGACTAAACGAGCATTACGCCGTGGTCTGGAAAACCCAGTTGCCCGCGAAGAGCAAATCCGCCTGACGCAAAGCGCAGCGCTCGACACCCTAGTGCGTAACGGCAACGATCAGGATGAAGCCGAACAACTCTGGTCGCAGCTTGGCGATGACTATTTCTTGCGCCACACTTCCAGCGATGTGGCCTGGCATGCCGAGGCCATCTTGCAACACCCAGCTACCGGTGGGCCGCTGGTACTGCTGAAAGAAACGACCCAGCGCGAGTTTGAAGGCGCCACGCAGATTTTTATTTACGCCCAGGATCAACACGACTTTTTTGCGGTAACCGTGGCGGCCATGGACCAGCTCAACCTGACCATTCATGACGCGCGAATTATTACCTCGTCCAGCCAGTTCACCCTCGACACCTACATCGTGCTGGACGCCGACGGCGACTCGATTGGCGACAACCCAGTGCGCAGCATGGAGATCCGCCAGGGCTTGGTCGACGCCCTGAAAAACCCGGAAGACTACCTCACTATCATTCAGCGCCGGGTGCCGCGCCAGCTCAAACATTTTGCCTTTGCCCCGCAAATCAGCCTGTATAACGACCTACTGCGCCCGATCACCGTATTGGAGCTGACCGCCCCAGATCGCCCTGGTTTACTGGCGCGGATTGGCAAGATTTTTTTAGACTTCGATCTGTCATTGCAAAATGCCAAAATCGCCACCCTTGGCGAGCGCGTAGAAGACGTATTTTTTATTACCGACGCCAACAATCGCCCGCTAACTGACCCCGAATTATGCGCTCGCTTGCGGGCCGAAATTACCCGCCAACTGACTGTCTCCAACGGCCTTGCCGCACCGACATCAACCCGCATCTAGGAACTGCCCTGCCCCATGAACAGTGCGCTCAAACAACTCCAGCCTTATCCATTTGAAAAACTACGCGCACTGCTTGGCAGTGTGCAGGCACCTAGCGAGTTGCCAGCCATTGCGCTGTCGATTGGCGAGCCCAAGCACCGCTCACCGGCGTTTGTTGCCGAGGCCCTAGCGGCCAATTTGGATCAACTGGCTGTCTACCCAACTACCTTAGGCTTGCCGGCACTGCGCGAGGCAATTGCCCACTGGTGTACACGGCGCTTTGCCGTTCCCGCGGGTTGGTTAGATGCTGCGCGAAATATTTTGCCCGTCAATGGCACCCGCGAAGCGCTGTTTGCATTCACCCAGACGGTGGTTAATCGCCAGACCGACGCATTGGTGGTGAGCCCCAATCCGTTCTATCAAATTTATGAAGGCGCCGCCTTGCTCGCCGGTGCGCAGCCGCATTATCTGCCGTGCTTGGCTGAACATGGCTTTAATCCAGATTTCGACGCGGTAACGCCGGACATCTGGCAGCGCTGTCAGATTCTTTTTCTCTGCTCGCCGGGCAACCCAACTGGCGCGCTGATCCCACTGGCGACCTTGCAGAAACTAATCGCGCTAGCCGATCAATACGACTTCGTGATTGCCGCCGACGAGTGCTACAGCGAACTGTACTTTGACGAAAGCCGCCCACCGGCCGGCTTGCTCAGCGCCTGCGTGAGCCTTGGGCGCAGCGATTTCAAGCGCTGCGTGGTGTTTCACAGCTTGTCTAAGCGCTCCAACCTGCCGGGCCTGCGCTCGGGATTTGTAGCTGGCGACGCGGAAATCTTGCAAGCCTTCCTGCTCTACCGCACTTACCACGGCTGCGCCATGTCGGTACCGACCCAACTGGCCAGCATCGCTGCCTGGAACGACGAAGCCCATGTCCAGGCTAATCGCGATCTGTACCGCGCCAAATATGACGCGGTACTCGACATTCTCAGCCCAGTGCTCGACGTGCAGCGTCCCGATGGCGGTTTTTATTTGTGGGCCAAAGTGCCCGGCGATGACGCAGAATTCACCCGCGCGCTATTTACCCAGCAGCACGTTACCGTCGTGCCAGGCTCGTACCTGTCACGCGAGGTCGACGGCTTTAATCCGGGCGCCGGGCGTATTCGCATGGCGCTGGTCGCGCCGCTGGCCGAGTGCATCGAAGCTGCACAACGGATTCGCCGCTTCTTACAGGCACTCCCAGCATGAGCATGACCCTCTACGGCATCAAAGCCTGCGACACCATGAAAAAGGCCCGCACCTGGCTCGATGAGCACGGTAAGAGCTACGTTTTTCATGATTACAAAAGCCTCGGCATCGACCACGCCAACTTGCAAAAATGGTGCGAGCAGCACGGCTGGGAAAAAGTCCTCAACCGCAGCGGCACGACCTTTCGCAAACTTGACGAGGCGCAAAAAACCAACCTCAACCAAGACCAAGCGATCGCCCTGATGCTCGCTCAGCCCTCAATGATCAAGCGCCCAGTGCTTGATCTTGGCGTAAGCAGCCTGCTGGGCTTTAAGCCGGAACTGTATGAACAGGCGCTGAGCTGAACGCAGCACAGCGCTTTTAAAATATTTTAATAAGGAAGCATTTTTATGTCACAGCAACTATTCAGCCTGGCCTTTGGCGTCGGCACTCAAAACCGTCAAGAAAACTGGCTCGAAGTGTTTTACGCCCAGCCGCTGCTCAATCCATCGAGCGAACTGATCGCAGCCATCGCACCAATGCTGGAGTACACCGGCGGCAACCAAGCGATCCGTTTCAGCACGGCGCAAGCCTACGAACTGGCCGAGCAGATCAAGACCCTGGACGCCTCGCAAGCCGCCCTGCTCAACCGTTTGGCTGAAAGCGAAAATCCTCTGGTCGCCACTTTTCTAGCTGCTGACCTGCCGCTGACTTCAACGCCTGAGGCCTACCTCAAGCTGCAGTTGCTGTCGCATCGTCTGGTTAAGCCGCACGGTTTGAACCTCACCGGCATTTTTCCCCTGTTGCCTAACGTGGCATGGACCAGTCAGGGCGCTATCGACCTGAGCGAGCTGGCCGAGCGCCAGCTAGAAGCCCGCTTACGCGGCAAGAACCTAGAAGTATTCTCGGTCGATAAATTCCCGAAAATGACTGACTACGTAGTGCCAAGCGGCGTGCGGATTGCCGATGCCTCGCGCGTGCGCTTAGGCGCTTATGTGGGCGAAGGCACCACTGTAATGCACGAAGGCTTTATCAATTTTAACGCCGGCACCGAAGGCCCAGGCATGATCGAAGGCCGCGTTTCCGCCGGAGTATTTGTTGGTAAAGGCTCCGACCTGGGCGGCGGTTGCTCGACCATGGGCACGCTGTCGGGTGGCGGCAGCATCGTAATCAGCGTTGGCGAAGGCTGCCTGATCGGCGCGAATGCCGGCATCGGCATCCCTCTGGGTGACCGCAACACTGTTGAGTCCGGCCTGTACATCACCGCCGGCACCAAGGTGGCGTTGCTCGACGCCGAAGGTCAGTTGGTTAAAGTGGTTAAGGCCCGTGAGTTAGCCGGCCAGACCGACCTGCTCTTTCGCCGCAACTCGCAAAGTGGCGCAGTGGAGTGCAAAACCCACAAGTCGGCCATCGAGCTAAACGCCACACTGCACGCGCATAACTAAACGACAAACCACGCCCGCATCGACCAGCTACGGCAAATGCGGGCCACGCCAAGGCGCTTAACATGTTTCTTAACTCGCCTTGGCGTACCGATTTCCCGGCCCTGGCCGCCTTCGATGGCGAGGGTCAGACCTACCTAGACAGCGCCGCCACTGCGCAAAAACCGCAGGCGATGATCAGCGCGCTCAGCCACTCCTATGCAAATGGCGCAGCCAATGTGCACCGCGCCCAGCATTTACCTGGTGAACTCTCGACCCGCGCCGTCGAGCAGGTACGCGAGCAATTGGCCACTTGGCTGAATGCTGCCAGCGCCGAGCAGATTATCTTCACGCGCGGCACCACCGAGGCCATCAACTTGCTGGCCTATGGCCTAGAGCATGAGTTCGCTGCCGGTGATGAACTGGTTATAAGCGCACTGGAGCAAGCCCTAGAGTTACCGCAATGACGCTGCCCACTGCCGCAGCCGAAGCACTGCAGAGCTTTAGCCAAATTAAGGGCTGGGAGCAGCGGGCACGTCTACTGATGACCTGGGGCGAGCAACTTGAACCTCTTGCTGGCGACGAGAGCTGCGCAGCCAACCTAGTCAGCGGATGTGCAAGTAAGGTGTGGCTGGTGGGCAGCCAGCAGGATGGCCGCTGGCTGTTTCGCGCCGCCAGCGATGCTCGCCTGACTCGCGGCTTGCTGGCCCTACTGCTGGTCCGAGTCAATGATCTACCCGTGGGCGAACTAGCAGCGCTCGACCTGCCGGCCTGGTTCACTGAGCTAGGCCTAGCACGTCAGCTCTCGCCATCGCGCAGCAACGGTTTGCAAGCCGTGCTGACACGAATGACGACAATGGTCAGCGACCACGCCTAGCGCGCCGTCAGGAACGCCCTTGGACCAATAGCCTGTGCGGCGTCCTTACTCAGCCAGGCTTTGGCCGGCGCGGAATGACGCAGAGTGACATCGAGAAAAGCCGTACTCACGGCCTGCACATTGGCCATCTGCTGAGCATCGAACCAATTCGGGCTGCCCTGACCATGGGACGCCGCTTACCGCCCTCGCCACCCTTCCAACCCGGTGCACCACCGGCACCAGGGCCTTGGCCACCGCCACTGCCGGCAGAGTCGTACTGGGGTCTAGCGCGACCACCTGCATTCGGACCAGGCAGCTCACCCACAGTTGGTCAGCACTTGATAAGGATTAGGTAAAGAAGTTGATACCCAGCAGTCGATCAACCCACTACCCGATCTGACGGCCGGCGCGTGCCAGCGACTAGCTTGTCGACCGCCCGCGCCGCGGCCACCATGGCAAAAGTGGCGGTAACCATCATCACCGCACCGATACCCCCGGCGCAGTCCAGGCGAGTTGCCTGACCTTCGAAGCGTTTTTGCAGACAAATGCTGCCATCACCTTTCGGGTAACGCAGTTGTTCACTGGAAAATACGCACGGCACGCCATAGGTGCGGCCCGGCGTGCGGGAAAAACCATAATCGCGGCGCAGCATAGAGCGCACGGCAGAGACCAGCGGGTCATTCACGGTCTTATTCAGGTCAGTCACTTGAATCTGCGTGGGGTCCAACTGACCGCCCGCGCCACCAGTGGCAATAATTTGAATCTTGCGCCGCTTACACCAGGAGATTAATGCGGCCTTGGCCGTCACGCTGTCGATGCAGTCGATCACGCAATCTATGTGCGGCGTGATGTACTCGGCCATGGTCTCACGGCTAACAAAATCCGCCACCGCATGCACCACGCAAGCCGGATTAATGGCCAGCAGCCGCTCGGCCATAACGGTGACTTTGGCTTGGCCAACGGTGCCAGTTAGCGCGTGCGACTGACGATTAGTATTGCTCAGGCAAACGTCATCCAAGTCAAACAGGGAAATCTCGCCAACGCCTGAGCGCACCAATGCCTCGGCTACCCACGAGCCCACGCCGCC
>JBBKVZ010000448.1:0-3234 GCA_037968715.1 Pseudomonas sp. | reverse complement strand
CGCGTCAGTTCGCGGGTCGGCATGATTGAGGTAGAGGTTGTCGGCAGTACCGACATGATGCCCGGCGTGGTCAGTTTGCCGCATGGCTGGGGACACGCTCGAACCGGCGTGCAACTGGCGATTGCCGGCGCATTGCCGGGTGCCAGTGTTAATGACCTGACCGATGAGCGCGCTCTGGACGCGGCCTCTGGGAACGCTGCGCTGAATGGTCTACCGGTGGCCGTGGTGGCGGCTTAGCCGGTGCAGGTGATCGTAGAGCCCGAGCGTTGCCCTCGGCTTTACGATACAATTGCCGCAGTGCGCCGGTGAGTAGCCGGCCAGAGCGTTAAACATACTGTTGAGGTGCCCCGTGGATATCATTGAAACCATCAAAGAACAGATCAATAACAACACTGTGCTGTTGTACATGAAAGGTTCGCCAAACGCCCCGCAGTGCGGTTTTTCGGCTAAAGCCACCCAAGTAGTAATGGCCTGCGGCGAGAAATTCGCCTATGTCGACATTCTGCAAAATCCGGAAATTCGCGCTAATTTGCCGAAGTACGCCAACTGGCCAACCTTCCCACAATTGTGGGTTGGCGGTGAATTGGTCGGCGGTAGCGATATTTTGGTGGAGATGTTTGATAAGGGCGAGCTGCAGACCCTGATCAAAGACGCGACCATCAAAGCCAGCGCGTAAACGCTGCTGGTTACAACAAAAAACCCGCCAAGTGCGGGTTTTTTGTTTATTGGCGATGGGCTTTGCGTGGCGGGTTATTCTTCGATTTGGCTTTGCAGATAGTTTTGCAGACCTACCTTGTCGATCAGGCCAATTTGCGTTTCCAGCCAGTCGATATGGTCTTCTTCCGAGCAGAGGATCTCGCGCAGTAGGTCGCGTGAGGCGTAATCGGCAATGCTCTCGCAGTAGGTAATCGCCTCTTTCAGGTCGATATGCGCGATATGCTCGATTTTCAGGTCACAGGCGAGCATTTCGGCGGTGTTTTCGCCGATATGCAGTTTGCCTAGGTCCTGCACGTTCGGCAGACCTTCGAGAAACAGAATGCGCTTGATCAGTAGATCAGCGTGCTTCATCTCGTCAATTGACTCGTGATACTCATGCTCAGCGAGTTTTTTCAGGCCCCAGTCTTCGTACATGCGTGAATGCAGGAAGTATTGGTTGATGGCGACCAGCTCGTTGCCAAGAATTTTGTTCAAGTGCTGGATGACTTTCTTGTCGCCTTTCATCGCGGGTTCTCCACCGAAGCCAGTTGATTAGCCAATGAGATTGGCCTCGAAGTAGTCGGCTGTCAAATTTAACTCATTGAATTTAAAGCTAATTTAAATCTAAAAGAGAATGCTTTAGTTCTCTATCTTTACGCTAACTTATTGAATTTTTGGCAAAAAAAACCGCAGATCAACGTCTGCGGTGGGTGCTTTACGGTTTTATGCAGCAATAAAATTGGTCGTGTGGGATGGCGTCGCATGACTGCCTTGCATGCCGCTGAGCGTTTCGCGCACCACTTGCTTGGCTAGGCAAGCGCATTTACCACACTGGCTAGCAACGCCTAGGGTTTCGCGCACATCACGGTAGCTGCAGCAGCCTTCGTAAATGGCATCGCGGATTTGCCCGTCAGTAACACCTTGGCAGAGGCATACATACATAAGTGCGTACTCATCAGCTGTGGACTCGATGTGCGTATCTTAATCTTAATGCGAATGATTGTATATTGTCTTTGTGCGTGGGATGGCGAGTCATCCGGCTAAACCTGCATTTTATAAGGTCTCGCCGAGATACGCGGCGGGTAAAAAGCGATGGGCGGCACCGAAATGCCCGGTGTATGATTAAACGCCTCGCGCAGCGCGCCGATATCGGCAAGCTCGATTTCTCGATGTTGGCAGTTGTTTGCGCGCCTCTGAATTTTTTAAGGAGATATTTAATGAGCGTATTAGTAGGCAAGCAAGCCCCTGATTTCACCGTGGCAGCCGTATTGGCTAATGGCGAAATCGTTGACAACTTCACCCTGTCGACCGCCATCAAAGGCAAGTATGGCTTGGTGTTTTTCTACCCGCTGGACTTCACCTTCGTTTGCCCATCTGAGCTGATCGCTTTGGATCACCGCATTCCTGATTTCCAAGCGCGCAACGTTGAAGTTATCGGCGTGTCGATTGACTCCGAGTTCACCCACAACGCTTGGCGTAACACGGCCATCAACGACGGCGGCATTGGCCAGGTTAAGTACACCTTGGCAGCCGACGTTAAGCACGAAATCTGCAAGGCCTACGACGTTGAGTCTGAGGGCGGTGTTGCCTACCGCGGCGCGTTCCTGATCGACTTGAACGGCGTGGTGCGCTCGCAAGTGGTTAACGACCTGCCATTGGGCCGCAACATGGACGAATTGCTGCGTCTGGTTGATGCTTTGCAGTTCACCGAAGAGCACGGCGAAGTGTGCCCGGCTAACTGGAAGAAAGGCGAGAAGGGCATGACCGCGACTACCGACGGTGTAGCGGCTTACCTGAGCGAGAACGCTAGCAAGCTGTAACGCTAAGGCGTTGCGAAAAGCCCGGCACTGCCGGGTTTTTTTAGCCCTGCTATTTACCTATTAGGCCATTTTGGCCGTCGCCAGAGAGGCCCCGAGTGTTAACTGAGCCGAGCAATAACGGCACGCCCGCAGGCGGCGCCAAGACGATTGATCTGGTCATCACCTGGGTCGACGGCGCCGACCCACGCTGGCGGGCTAAGCGCCAAGCGGCCGGGCTTGACAGTCAGTTGGCGACAGCCAATGTCGAGGGCCGTTTTCGCGATAACGGTGAGCTGCGTTACCTGCTGCGTTCGATCGAGCGTTATTGGCCGTTCGCCGGGATGATTTATCTGGTCACCGACCAGCAAGTACCGGATTTTTTAGTCACCGATGCGCGGTTAAAAATCATCGATCACCGCGAGATTCTCGACGCCGAGTATTTACCGACCTTTTCTTCGCGGGCGATTGAGTCGGCGCTGCATAAAATACCGGGCTTGGCCGAGCATTTTGTCGCCTTCAATGATGATGTGTTGCTGGCGCGTCCGGTTCAGCCCGAGGACTTTTTCGGTGCCTTAGGTTGCGTGGTTTATCTGACCGACGAGCGCCTACCACTGGCTAATGGCGCGCCCGGTTTGTGCGGGCATAACGATGCGCTGAATGCGCGCCTGTGGATGCTCGCGCATAAAGGCGTTGCCAGCGTCGATCGGGTGCTTGAGCACAGCCCCAAGGGCATTCGTAA
>JBBKVZ010000447.1:0-2526 GCA_037968715.1 Pseudomonas sp. | reverse complement strand
AGTTGCGCGCCCGTGGTTATACCCTCGGGCATTTCCCCCAGTCGTGGGAGTTGTCGACCCTCGGCGGTTGGGTAGTGACTCGTTCCAGCGGTCAGCAATCGCTGCGTTATGGGCGCATTGAGCAAGTGTTCGCCGGCGGCAAGCTGGAAACCTTCGCTGGCACCCTGGAGATTCCAACCTTCCCGGCCTCGGCTGCTGGGCCGGATTTACGCGAATTGATCATGGGCTCGGAAGGGCGTTTCGGGATTGTCTCTGAGGTTAAAGTGCGGGTCACCCGCTTGGCCGACCAGGAGCGTTTTTACGCAGTATTCCTGCCGTCTTGGGCACAGGCGTTGCTGGCAGTGCGCAACCTGACGCAGGCACGGGTGCCGTTGTCGATGCTGCGCGTGTCGAACGGCATAGAAACTCAGACGCAACTAGCCTTAGCCGGCCATCCGGGGCAAATCGCCTGGCTGGAGAAGTACCTCAAGTTGCGCGGCGCAGGCGAGGGCAAGTGCATGCTGGCCTTCGGGGTGACCGGCAATCGTCAGCAAAACGCCGCATCGCTCAAACAAGCCAAGAAATTGCTAAAGAGTTACGGCGGAGTATTTACCGGCACCTTGTTGGGTAATAAATGGGCCGAGGGGCGCTTTCGCTTCCCGTACCTGCGCCATGGTTTGTGGGAAGCCGGTTATGCGGTGGACACCCTGGAAACCGCCACTGACTGGTCGAATGTCGATAACTTGCTGAACAAGCTGGAAGCCAGCTTGCGTGATGCCTTGAGCAGCGAAGGCGAGCAGGTGCATGTGTTTACCCACTTGTCCCACGTGTATGGCGAGGGTTCGAGTATCTACACCAGCTACGTCTTCCGCCCGGCCGCTACTTATGCCGGCACGCTCGAGCGTTGGCAAAAACTCAAGCACGCGGCATGCAGCACCATCGCCAATAATCGCGGCACCATCAGCCATCAGCATGGCGTCGGGCGTGACCACGCACCTTATATGCCGGTGGAGAAGGGCGAGCTGGGCATGGCGGCGATCAAGGCCATGGCCGTGCATTTTGATCCGGACGCACGGTTAAATCCCGGCGTGTTGTTGCAGGATTGAACGTGAACGACTCGAACATAAATGGCCCGAGCGCCAGCCGCTGGAGCGCTGAATGGCGCGCGCAAGCGCTGCCGGAGCTGGTCGCCACTGACTGGGATTTAATCGTGGTCGGTGGTGGCATCAGCGGCGCCGGGATTCTGCGTGAAGCGGCGCGGCGCGGCTGGACATGCTTGCTAATCGAGCAGCGCGACTTTGCCTGGGGCACCTCCAGCCGTTCCTCAAAGATGGTGCATGGCGGCTTGCGTTATATCGCCAAGGGTCAGTTCGCCCTGACCCGCGACTCGGTTCGTGAGCGCCAGCGTTTGCTGGCTGAGGCCGCCGGACTGGTCGAACCCTTGAGTTTTATCTTTCCGCACTATCAGGGCTGTTTTCCCGGCCCTAAGGTGTTTGGCGGTTTGCTGGCGCTGTATGACGCTCTGGCTGGCAAGCGTAATCACCTCTATTACCCACTCCAGCAATTGCGTTATTTGCTGCCGGGTTTGCGTGATGAGGGCTTGTTGGGCGCCACCCAGTTTTTTGATGCGGTCACTGACGATGCGCGCCTAGTTATGCGGGTACTCGGTGAGGCGCGTGGCGACGGTGGCGTGGCGGTCAATGGCCTGCGGGTGATCGAACTACTGCGTGATGGCGATGCGGTGGTCGGCGTGCGGGTCGAAGACACCGAAACTGGCCAGCAGTTTAGTTTGCGCAGTCGCGCCGTGGCGCAAGCCACGGGTGCCTGGGCCGACGAGTTAAGGCGCAAAACTGGCCTTGAACATATTCGCCCGTTGCGCGGCAGTCATTTGCTGCTACCGGCTTGGCGACTCCCGCTGGCTCACGCGTTGAGCTTTATGCACGCTGCCGATGGCCGGCCGGTGTTTGTCTTCCCGTGGGAAGGCGCCACGGTGATCGGCACCACCGATCTCGATCATAGCGAGGCGCTAAACAGTGATGCCTGCATCACGGTCGCCGAGGTGGACTATCTGCTCGGCGCCTGCGCCCATCAGTTTGCCGGTGCACAGATCAGTCGCACTGATGTGCTCTCCAGCTGGGCCGGCGTGCGGCCGGTTGTCACTGATGGTCAGCCGGCTACGGCCGGTAAAAAACCCTCCGATGAGAAGCGCGAGCATGCGCTGTGGATTGAGCCCGGTTGCGTGACCTTAGCCGGCGGCAAGCTGACTACCTTCCGTTTGCTGGCGCTGGAAGTGCTACACGCCTGTGCGGCCTTTGTGGGCCAGCCGGTGACGGATGTCGGCAGTGCGGTGTTTCGCCCGCAACCTGAGCTGTCGCTGGCCGGGCTCAATAGTCGTCAGCAGCGCCGTTTGGCGGGTCGCTATGGCCGTGAATTACCGACAGTTGCCCGCTATGTGGCTGAGGTGGGTACTGAGCTGGTGGGTGCCACTGAGACGCTGTGGGCCGAGCTGGCCTTTGCTGCCGAGCATGAACTGGTGCTGCATCTGGA
>JBBKVZ010000446.1:0-21793 GCA_037968715.1 Pseudomonas sp. | reverse complement strand
GGAGAGCTGTTCCGTTGCTCAAAGGATGCTATGTCGATCTCCACTGATCCACGCGAAAACCACCTGCTGGCCGCCTTGCCTGACGGTGAGCTAGCGCGCCTATTGCCCTTTCTCGAACTGATTCCATTGCGCGCTGGCACTGCGCTGTATGCTTCTGGTGAGTCAATTCGTTATCTGTACTTTCCCACCGACTCTATCGTTTCGTTGCTGTACGGCGTCGAGGATGGTTCATCGATGGAGATCGCCATAATTGGTAATGAAGGCGTGGTTGGCTTGGCCTTGTATATGGGCGGCGAGACCACCCTCAGCCGAGCCATTGTGCAGAGCCCAGGCTCGGCTTACCGCTTAAAGGGAGAGGTGCTCAAGGCTCCCTTCGATCAAGCTGCCCCCCTGCAACAGTTGCTGTTGCGCTACACCCAGGCGTTGCTGACGCAAATGGCCCAACGCTTGGTATGTACCCGGGCGCATTCGATGGATCAGCAATTTTGTCGCTGGCTATTGCAGTGCTTCGATCGCTTGCCGGCCAATCATCTGCAAATGACTCAAGAGTTGATTGCCAACATGCTTGGGGTGCGGCGCGGCGGGGTTTCCGAAATAGCCGGTAATCTGCAGCGCGCCGGGCTCATCAGCAATCACCGTGGTCGCATTACGCTGCTCGACCGTCCGGGTTTGGAGCAGCGCTCTTGTGAGTGTTATGCGGTGGTCAAAAACGAGTTAAAGCGTTTGTTTCCGCGCGCCCTGCGCGCCACGGTGCACTGACCCGCGATTGTTGTACTGCTGAGCGCCAAGCGTGGGTTGCAGCTTACTGGTACGTACTCAGCCAGCGGTAATAGTGCCGATCAAAGCCCGCTGGACCGCGAACGCATAACGTCCGTAGCCCAGTCTGATTAATCCTTTTAGCTTGCCGCACAGCGAATGTCGATGCGGTGTGGCTGGCCGTCGTCAATCAGCAATACCTCTGCGGTTGGTTGCAGCACGCCATCCAGGCTGACGTGTTGGGTGTTATCTGCCTGCGCGCTTTGCTGCACGACAATTTGGTAGAGGCTGCTGCCAAAGCGATAGTCAAGGCTGAACCCAGGCCAGTCGGCGGGTAATACGGGGCGCAGTTGCAGGCGCGCACCTTCGAGGTGTAAACCGAGTAAGGACTCCACCAGCAACTGGTACATCCAGCCGGCTGAGCCGGTGTACCAACTCCAGCCGCCGCGTCCGGCATGGGGCGCCACGGCGTAGATATCGGCACTGATGACATAGGGCTCGACCTTATAAACCTGCACCGCTGCGGTGCTCTGGCCATGGCTGAGCGGGTTGAGCATGCGTGTTAGCTCCCAGGCTTTGGCGCTGTCGCCCAGTTCGGCAAATGCCATGGCTGCCCAAATGCCGGCGTGGGTGTACTGGCCACCGTTTTCGCGCACACCTGGCACGTAGCCTTTGATGTAGCCGGGTTCTAGGGCGGACTTGTCAAAGGGCGGCTCAAATAGCTGAATTAGGCCGAGATCGCGGCGCACCAAGTGCTGGTCGAGCGCCTGCATGGCGCTGTGTCGACGCTGCTCTGGCGCAGCGCCAGAGAGCACCGCCCAGCTTTGCGCGATGGAGTCGATCTGGCATTCATCATTGCTGGCTGAGCCTAATGGCGTACCGTCGTCGAAGTAGGCGCGGCGATACCAAGCGCCATCCCAACCATTGCTTTCAAGGTTGGCTTGCAGCAGCTGGGCCTGCTCCTCGCAGCGCCGAGCAAAGGCGTCGTCGCCATGCTCGCGGGCAGTCCCGGCAAAGGCGCGCAGCACCTGATATTGGAAGAAGCCTAACCAGATACTCTCACCCTGGCCGTGTTCGCCGACGCGGTTCATGCCATCGTTCCAGTCGCCGGAGCCCATCAGCGGTAGGCCGTGCGCGCCACGTTGCAGACCGTGTTCGATGGCGCGTACGCAATGCTGGTAGAGGCTTTCGCGCAGTGCGCTGCGCTTTGGCAGGTCGAAGTAGGACTCTTCGTCTTGATTCAGCGCGCGTCCTTCAAGGTAGCTGGCAGGTTCGTCGAGTACGCTGCGATCGCCGCTTACTTGCACATAGCGGCTGGTCACCAGCGGTAGCCACAGGTAATCATCTGAGCAGTGGGTGCGCACACCGCGGTCTTGTGGCGGGTGCCACCAATGCTGCACATCACCTTCAATAAACTGGTGCGCGGCGCACAGCAGTAAATGCTCGCGGGTAGTGGCGGGTGCGGCGTGCAGCATCGCCAGAGTGTCTTGCAATTGGTCGCGAAAACCAAAGGCGCCGCCAGACTGGTAATAGCCACTGCGCGCCCAGAAACGGCAGGCGATAACCTGGTACATCAGCCAGCCGTTGACCAATACGTTGACGGCAGGATCGGGGGTTTGCACCTGCACCTTGCCGAGGGTCTCTTGCCAATGTTTGCGCACCGCCAGCAAGGCGCTGGCAGCACTGCCTGCTCCACGCAGGCGGTGCACCAAGCCGGTGGCCGCGCGAGCATCCTGCTCGGCACCGAGGCGGAAAATGATTTCTTGGTGAGCGCCATCGGCCAGCTCGAAGGCGATCTGGATTGCCCCGCATGGATCGAGCCCGGCGCCAACCCGACCAGACAAGTGTGGCTGGCTCATGGCTGCTGGCGCGCGCAGGTTGCCATTGCGGCCGAGGAACTCGCAGCGGTCGCCGCTAATGCTGCGTCCCGGCCAGTCGACATCGAAGAACGCCACGCGGCCGCTATATTCCATTGAGTAGGCATTGCGGGCGAACAGCGCGCCACTGATCGGGTCAGACTCGCTGACCACATGCATGGCGGTTTTTTCGCGCAGATCGCCCAGCACCCACTCAACATAGCCCGTAGCGGACAGGCGCCGCGCACGGCCAGAGCGATTGTGCAGTTTCAAAACCGAGAACTTCACCGGCGTATCCAGCGCCACGTACACCCACAGCTCACTGTAAATGCCGTCTTCCTCATGCTCAAAAACGCTGTAGCCAAAACCGTGACGGGTAACGTAGGTGCCGTTGCCGCGCCTTGGCAGTGGGGTGGGCGACCAGTAATAGCCGCTGTCTTCATCGCGTAGGTACAGCGCCTCGCCACTGTTATCGCCCACCGGATCGTTCTGCCACGGGGTGAGGCGGTATTCGTGGGCGTTGTTGCTCCAGGTGTAGGCGCTGCCGCTTTCGGATATCACGCTGCCAAATTGCGGGTTGGCCAGTACATTGGCCCAGGGTGCTGGGGTGGTTTCGCCGGGCCGTAGGGTAATCACATATTCACTGCCGTCCGCCGAGAAACCGCCGTAAGCATTGCCCAGCAGCAGTGCGGGGTCGGGGTTCGCTAGCGGCGTCGGCACGCGGTCTATGTCGCTCAAATAACTGGGGTCGAAACGTGGCAGGGCCGCTTCAACCCGCCGCCGATGCACCTGCTCGTGCAGGCTGCCGCGGTTGCCGGCAAGCACGATACGCGCCACAGCCTGCATCAGGATGCGGTCTTCCGGCGACAGTTGCTTAGCGCTGCGCACGAAGATGCCGCCGGGACGATCAACCAAGTTGGCTTCGATACCGGAGGTGATCAAGCCCATGATTAAGTCTTGCAGCTGCTGACGATAACCGGCCTGGTCTTCGTTCCAGATGACCAGATCCACCGCCAAGCCTTTTTGCCGCCAGTAGGCGTGAGCCTGGACCAGTTGGCGCACCAGTTCGATTTGCGCCGAGCTGTATATTTGCACCAGTACGATCGGTAAATCCCCGGAAATAGCCTGGCCCCAGAGGCCCGACTGATTACGTTGGTTACTGCTTAAAATGCTGCTTTCGGCGCGCAATGCAGTGCTGGCGTACACCAGTGAGGCGGCCATTTGTTCATACAGGCGTGCATCTGCGGGCAAGGCGTTGAGCTGGCGCAGCAACACTTGGCTGTGGGTCCAGGCCAGGTCGAAGACCCGGTCGGCCAAGTAGCGGTCGCGGTATTTGCCGATCAACTGCAGGCAACCGTCGCGGCTGTTACTCATGCCGGTGACCAGATCGATGCTAGCCGATTGCCCGGCGTCGAGACTGATCCGGCAGCGAATCGCCACCACCGGGTCGAGCACTGAGCCTTCGCTATTGGAGAGCCTTCCGGCGTGGTTGTCATCCATGGCCGCTGGATGGGTCAGGCTGCGGCCACGACCAATAAAACGCGAACGGTCGGTTTCGTAAGAGATCGATTCAATATCGGCGCCATGGGCCGCCAGTAAGTGACACATCCACGGCACGGTTTCTGTACTGGAGCGCGGGCGGCGCGTGCAGATAATAGCTTGCAGGGCGGGCACCAGTTCGGTCTGCACAAACAGGTTGCTGAACGCCGGGTGCATGGCATCGGCGATGGCCGGCGCCAGCACCACTTCGGCGTAACTGGTGAGCTCAATAGTACGGCGCACCCGCGCCCGGTTGGTGAGGGTAATACGGCGCAGCTCGATGTCGTCCTCGGGGGACACAACGATCTCGGTATGGGCATCGAAGTCGCGTTCACGCACGCGAAATTCAGCCCGTGCATCCGAGAATATCGCCTCGTAGCACTCCGGTTGCTTGAGCGTTGGCTGGTGCGCACTGGACCAGAACTGGCCGCTGGCGACATCGCGCAGGTAGCAAAACATGCCCCAGTTATCGGCGCTGATGTCTTCGTGCCAGCGCGTTACGGCCAACTCGCGGCAGCGGCTGTAACCGCCACCGGCGCTACTGACCATGACGTGATAGCGGCCGTTGGAGAGCAGTTGCACGGATGGCCGCTGGCGATTGGGGTCGGTAATCACCCGTAAGCGAGTTTGCGCATCAGGATTGCTGGCGTTGAGGGTGGGCAGGGTGGTGGCGTGGAGGAACGGCGTGGCGGTTTTTGGAATGCGCTCCTGCAGCAGCAGGGTAATGGCCTGAAACTGCGGCTCAGATTCGAAGCGCCGTTGCATTGGCCGGTCCAACAGCACGCTGGCCAAGGCCAGCAGGCTCATGCCTTGGTGGTGGGCCATAAACGAGCGGATGATCATCGAGCTCTGTCCACGCGGCAGGCGGGCAACGGTGTAATCGACCGCCTCGTACAGGCCAAAGCGCCCGGCCAGACCTTCTGAGGCCAGGCGTTGCAGGTTGCGGCAGGCGGCTTGTGGCGCCACCATCAGGGCCAGCGCAGTGGCATAGGGCGCGACCACGACGTCATCGCCCAGCCCGCGTTTGAGTCCCAAGCCCGGCACGCCAAAGGCTCGGTATTGATAGTTAAGCTGGCCATCCAGCACGTTATACGCAGACTCCGACACGCCCCAAGGCAAGCCTAGCTGGTTGCCGTATTCGATTTGCCGGGCCACGGCGGCGTGGCAGGTTTGCTCCAATAAGGTGCCGGCGTAGCTGGGCATCACTAGCATCGGCATCAGGTATTCGAACATCGAGCCTGTCCACGACAGCAGCACCGGCACGCCGGTGTTGGCGGTCAGGAGACGGCCGAGGGTGAACCAGCTTTGTTGCGGCAGCTGCCCTTGGGCGATGGCGACGAAATTAGTTAGGCGTACTTCCGAGGCCAGCAGGTCGTAGTAACCACTGTCTAGGCGGCGCTCTTCAACGTTATAGCCAATGGCAAATAGATCCCGGCGTTGGTCATAAAGAAAGGCAAAGTCCATGTCGGCCATGGCGCCAGCCTGTTGGCCTAAGCGGTTAGCGCTGGCAATACGCTGTTGCGCACAGTGTTGCACGCTGTGCACCAGTTCGCGCTCGGCCTCGGGCCAGCGCTGGCAGTCTAGGTTGGCCAGTTGTCGCCAGCTCGGCCACACCGGCAGGTTGCTGTCAGCGTTAGCTGGCAAAATAAACCGCGCCAACTCGCTGTGCAGGTCGTTGCACTGTTCCTGCAGTGCCTGTAGCCAGAAGCTGCTGTCGCTGAGTGGCGGCGCGAGCGTTTGGCTGGCCAGGGCTGAACTCAGCTCGGTAATGTTCTGCAGTGCCCATAGTGCTTCTTGCAGCGACTGCGGCGGTGCGCTCTGCAGGGTGTTTAGCTGTTGTTGCAGGGCCTGCAGAATGCGACTGTCCTGGCCGTCGACCCGCATGGCGTCGCGTAACACTTGCACGCTGTCGGCCAGGCCGTCGAGCTGCCGCAGGGTAAACACCGGCTCATCCAGCAGCCCCAACAAACCGGGGCGCAGGGTCAGTAAGTGGCCGGCCAAATTGCCGCTGTCCACTGTGGAGACGTAATACGGCGGCAGTGGTTGAAGTGTTTGGGTGTCGTACCAGTTATAGAAATGCCGGCGATGGCGCTCCAGCCGGGCCATGCTCGCCAAGCATTGATCGAGGCGCTGCAGCAAGCGTGCGCCACTCAGGTAGCCAAAGTCATGGGCGGCCAGGTGCGCCAGCAGGGCCATGCCCATATTGGTCGGCGAGGTGCGGTGGGCGACCACCGCCAGCGGATGCTCCTGCATATTATCCGGCGGCAGCCAGTTGTCCTCAGGGCCGACATAGACGTCGAAAAATGCCCAGGTGCGCCGCGCCAAGGCGCGCAAAAAGCTTAACTCCGCCACTGTCGGCACAAACGCCTGCTGGCTAGGGGGCCGGCTGATCCACCAGGCCAGCGTTGGCGATAGCAACCAGAGCAGCAACAATGGCCCGGCATAGGCCAGTGTCAGGGGATGTGCCCACAGCAACGGGGGCAGCAGCACGGCCAGCAACGGGGCGACCCACATCAGGCGATACAGACCTTTGAGGCTGCTCGTGCTGGTGCGTTCGACTTCCCGCGAAGGGTTCCATTGCAGCAAACGACGGCGGCTGATCAGCATGCGCCAGAGCGTGCGCAGGATGGCGTCCAGGCTATAGAACACCTCATGGGGCAACCACACCAATGCCAAGCTGCTGCGCAACAGGTGTTGCCCGGCGTTTTGGGTGATGGTCTTGAGGTGCAGCTTTAGGCTCATCTCTGCCGGTTTGTGCGCCAGCGCCAGCAGCCCATGCAGCAGCGCCGGGCTGAGCGTTAGCACCAGCAGGGCCAGGGTCCATAGGCCGCTGTTGAGGTTGCTGCACCAGCCCAGTACGAACAAACTCAGCAGCGCCGATGGCGCTAAGCTGCGGCGCAGATTGTCGGCAATTTTCCAGCGTGACAACGAGCAGAGCGGGTTGCTTTGTATGCCCGCACTGCGGGTCGGCGCCCAGGGAAATAGCCA
This sequence comes from Pseudomonas sp., assembly GCA_037968715.1. GTDB lineage: Bacteria > Pseudomonadota > Gammaproteobacteria > Pseudomonadales > Pseudomonadaceae > Aquipseudomonas. The sequence goes on along the minus strand of JBBKVZ010000446.1, from coordinate 14,654 downwards.
TGGCAGCAACTGCCAGTCACCGCGTATCCAGCGGTGGCGCCGATTAACGTCGGCGCTGTAGCGAGCCGGGTACTCCTCGTACAACTGCACATCGCTAAGTAGCCCGGCGCGGGCGAAGCAGCCTTCGATCAGGTCATGACTAAGGATGCTGTTATCGGCAAAGCGCTCCGCGACAGCTAGCTCAAAAGCGTCGATGGCATAAATGCCCTTGCCGACAAACGAGCCTTGTTGGAAGAAGTCTTGATACACGTCCGACACGCTGCGGGTGTAGGGGTCGATACCGGCATCGCTACCAAAAAGCTGGGCATAGGCCGAACGTGCGGTGCTGGGCAGGCTGATGCCAACCCGCGGCTGAAGCAGCGCGTAACCACGGGTAACACGCTGCTTGAGTGGGTCAAATACCGGGTGATTAAGCGGGTGGACCATGGTGGCAATAAATTGTCGGGCAGTATCGCGCGGTAGCTGAGTGTCGGTGTCGAGGGTGATGACGTAACGCACCGTTGGCAGGTTCTGCAGATCGCCGACGATTAACGCAAAGTTCGCAGCGCCGTGGCCGCGTAGCAAGGCATTCAATTCGGCAATTTTGCCGCGCTTGCGCTCGTGGCCCATCCACAGTTTATCGTCTGGGTTCCAGCGCCGTGGCCGGTGAATGAGCAAGAACCGCTGGCCATTACTGTCTGGATACTTGTTGTTGAGCGCCTCGACACGCTGACGTGCCAGCAGCAGCAGCGCGGCATCGCTGTCCAGTACTTCACTGGCGGCGTCCAGAAAATCGGTGAGCAGAGCAAAGTGCAGGTACTGGTCGCGGTTGGCGAGAAAACGCACTTCCAAGCCTTCAACTAACTCGTCGACGTCATGCGCATTGCCAATCAGGGTTGGCACCACCACCAAGGTGCGCGCCTCTGGCGGTATGCCTAAATCGAAGTCCATACGCGGCAGAACGCTTGGGGTAACACTCAGGGTCACCAACCAGTTGACCAGGCCAATGCCCGGTTGGCTGGCCATCAATATGCTCGGCAGTGCCAGCACCAGCAGCAGGTAGTCTGGCCAGTCGGCGCTCTGCGCCAAGGCGATAAACGGCCAGGCCAGGGCCAGGGTAAACAGCAGGGCCAGGCCCAAGTAGATCGGCAACGGAGCACAGCTGAGCAGCCAGCGACGCACGTCGTGCAGGGTCAGCCGGGTGCCGAGTTGCGCTTGCAGGGCGGGCAAGCCGCGGTCGATCAGATAAAAGCCGACATGCCTGGAAATATCGTCGCCGCCCGGATGTTCATCCGCCATGGCGATGGCGGCTTGCGCCACGCTGACTTCGGTTTTTTTACGGCTGCGTGCTAGGCGCTCGACGACGTGCCGATAGTGGTCACGGGTGGCAAAGTCCATCGCGAGGTAAACGCCAGCGGGGTCTTGGCGTAGGGTTTGCTCGACGATACTCATGCTCTCGACAAATTCGCACCAGTCGGTGGCCGTGAGCAAACGTAAGCTGCCGATGCTGTGGCTGATGGATACCTGATCTGCGGCCTGTTGCTGGGCCTCTAACTGGACTAAGTGTTCGATGCTTAGGCCCGACGCTGACAGCAATTGCTCGATCCAGGTCAGCGGCAGCGCGAGCGCCGCGTTCTGACCTTGCAAACGGCGGGTCAGTTCGGCGACGAATGAGCTGCTCATCGGCGGTGCGGAACGGGCCATGTCGGCAACGGTGAGCACCACACTTTTGGCGTCTTGCTCGGCGATCTCGGCCAGGCGGTCGGCCCAAGTTTCGGCCAGATTGCAGTCATTCCAGTTGGCAATCACCCGCGAGGCTACGCGGCGCAGGTTCTCGATCAGCGCCAGACGCAGCATGATCGGGATCGCCCATAACTCGCCGAGAGTCAGCGGCGTCACCGACTGATAGGCAGCAATAAAACGGCTTAGGCTGTGGCTGTCAACGCGGCCATCGCCGTGGGAAATGATCTCCAAGGCAATGTCATAAACCCGTGACAAACCGGCTGAGGGGCCTTTAGCCAAGCGTGGCAGTTCGCGGCTATAACCCTTGGGTAAGTGCCGCTGGGCCGTGCGGATTTGCTCCTCGATCAGGTAGAAGTTATCCAACAACCACTCCGCCGCAGGGGTGATCTGGCGGGTAGACAAGGTGGCCTGGGTCAGTAACTGACAGCTGCGGGCCAGCAGCGCTTCGTTATCGGTAAGGCGCTCAAGCAGCTCGTCGGTGGCCGAACAAGGGCTCAGTTGATGCTGGCGGGCCAGCAGCATGCCGTGCTCGGCCATTTGTTCGGCGCTAAACAGCTCTGAGCGCAGGGCTGGCTCATAAACAAATTCAGGTGGGGAAGTCGACCACCGCCGCAAAGCCGCCGCCAGTCGCGAAATACTTAAGGGTGCGAAAATCCGTTTCATGTCCATGGTCAGGCGGGTACCGAATAGTAGTGAACAGACCCTTGGCCGCGGTGAGCGCCCGGGATCAACTACCGGGCCCGTGTCGAGGACTTAAGAACGGTGACAATCGTCAGAGTAATCAGTGGGTACCTGGCAAACCCGGCGCAGATCAACAGGTGTGCGTGTTAGTGGCCAATAGTGCGGCTAACCAGCAGCCATCCGCAGTGCGTGAATAGCTCCGCCAGCTAGCACTATTGGCGCCCGCAGGCAGGCCAGCGGCGCCTTCTAGGGTCTCGCTTAATGTGCGGTGAGTCGGTGCGCTGAGACACATAGCACCGCGGGCAATTTGCGGCTGCTCAATTAGCCTCGTTAAGCGCGTTAGCGCACCGACGCTGGCTTGCCTGACTGCCAATGTTGGCCACAGACCGGTCGCAATCTCGCGGCATGCCTAATGTGTTCGAGGTGGTTATGGATGACAAAAGTGCAGAGGGTTCAGGTGGTAAACGCAACAATGCCGAGCAGGCCACTGCGCAGTGGAATAAGTCATGAGCCATAACCCAGAAGAGCCGAACAAAAACAAATGGCAGCGCGCGGAGAAAATTGCCCGTGGCAAGCTGCAGGCTGATGAAGAGTTTGAACCTGGCGCACACCATCAGCACGCCGTGCATGCGGGCAAGCGCCGTTCGGCCTTGAGCCTGGAGGACACCGTGCAGCAGATCGACAGTTTCTTCGACCGCTCATAGGTGGCCCGGATGAGCCTGCGCAGCAGGGTGGGCCGTTGATGATTGCCGGGCGCAGGCGAGAGCTGGCTTTGTTGCTGGCAGGCGTCTGCCTGTTCTTGTTGACTACTTGCAGTTCGTTGCCGAACGTTGAACGCCGTCAGCCTGCGGTAAGGGTGCAGATGGAGGGCGTGCATGGACCGCTGTCGATCGCCCGCAGCAAGGCGATTATCGCGGGCCTGCAAACCCGTGGCGGTGCGGACAATACGTTAGCGCTGCACCTGTCGGTCGAAGAAGCCATCGTCGACAGTCCGTTGACGACCGGCAATCGTGTCGAATTGCTGCAAAACGGCCCGCAGACCTATCAGGCCATGCTCAGTGCCATCAGCAATGCTCGCCAGCATATCAATATGGAAACCTACATCTTCGATGCTGACGAGGTTGGCCGGCAGTTCGCTGCGGCATTGATCGCCGCTCACCAGCGTGGTGTGCGGGTCAGTTTGATTCGCGACAGTGTGGGCACGCTGGGTACGCCGAACGTATTTTTTCAGCAGCTGACGGACAGTGGCATTGCCATCGTGCAGTTCAATCCGGTCAATCCGCTGCAAGCCAAGGCTGACTGGCAGGTAAACCAGCGTGATCATCGTAAATTGCTGATCGTTGATGGTCGTATGGCCTTTCTTGGTGGCATCAATATCAGCAACGTTTATTCCGGCAGCTCCTTGCGCTTGCGCGATAAAGACCGAACGAGCAAAGCATTACCCTGGCGCGATACCGACTTGAAGCTACAAGGCCCGGTGGTGACTAAGTTGCAACGGCTGTTTATCCAAACCTGGGCCGCGCAAGGTGGCAGTGAGCTGGCTGGTGCGGACTATTTCCCCGCGCCCGAACAAGCCGGCAATGAGGTGGTGCGGGCTATAGGTAGCTCGCCGCAAGATCCTTACAGCCAGATATATGTGACGTTGATCGCGGCTTTGCACAGTGCGCAGAGTGAGGTCTGGATCAGTAATGCCTATTTTGTGCCCGATCCGCAGTTGCTCGCGGCACTCAAACAAGCCGCTACTCGGGGGGTTGATGTGCGGCTGCTGTTGCCAAGTAGTAGCGACTCTTGGTTGGTGTTGCATGCCGGTCATGCCCACTACCGCGAGTTGCTGCAGGCTGGGGTGAGTATTTACGAGCGGCGCAACGCCTTGCTGCATGTGAAAACAGCGGTGATCGATGGTGTCTGGTCGACCGTGGGTTCAACCAACCTCGATTGGCGCAGCTTCCTGCATAACCAAGAGGTTAACGCGGTAGTTCTCGGCAGCGACTTTGGCGAGCAAATGCGTGCTGCATTTATCGCCGATCAAGCACAGGCCACGCAGATCACCTTAGCCCATTGGCAGCAGCGGTCTTGGAGCATGCGCATCAAGGAGCAGTTCGGTCAGCTTTGGGCGTATTGGCTGTAGTGAACAACGCCATGTTGGTTGCCAGGTTTACCGCTCAGACACTCGACAGCTAGCTGCGCAAACAATGCGTTATCAGTGCGCTAGCGAACTGCTAGCCGCTGGAGTAGGGCGCACAGTAGCAAGCTCCAGTGATCAGGGCAGGTAAGCCCTGCACCCGTTGTAATACTTGTTGAGGGCAGCGCCATGAGCTTAGGCAGCATACTGTTGGTTATTCTGATTCTGATGCTGGTCGGCGCCTTGCCAAGCTGGCCACACAGCAAGAACTGGGGTTACGCGCCCAGTGGTGGCTTGGGTTTGGTGGTGGTGATCATCATCGTCTTGCTGCTGCTCGGCCGCATCTAACTGCTGAACGCACAGCCTGTTCCAGTTGTGATGGGGCCAGGCTGTCGCGGGTGATTTAATTCATGCGTAGATCTTTGTATTCGCCAACCGCGGCGTCGATCACCTCACGGGCGATGGCGGTTTGTTCTTCGCTATGGGTTTCGGCCAGCAGAACCACATCACCAGCCTTGATCGCATCTTGCATCAGGTCGGCAAAGCGCCCTTGATTATCACCAGCCTCGGTTGATGCACCGACTACCGCACCGAAGAAACCGCCTAAGCTGGCGCCCCACCCAAGTAGCATCAGCGGTGCCACCAGCGGGCTGGCAATGAACAAACTGACGTTCGCTACCACCAGCCCTGCGGTGAATATGCCGCCTACACCGGTGCCAACTGCAGTGCCGATGGCACCATCAACCAGCATGTCCTTAAGCACGCTATTGCTCTGCGTTTGTGGCGCAGGGGCCGGCGGTGCGTAGGCATCGTCGGCAAATATTTGCAGCTGAGCAACCGGAATACCGCGCTCGATGAGGCTGGCTAAGGTGCTGTCGGCTTTGTCTCTGTGCGGAAAAAAACCCGATACGTGATGACGGTAGTCGTTCATGTGCACACTCCAAAATGGCCGTGCAATACGGCGAACTACCAACCTACGTAGTTAAGCCAAGGGTGTCTGTGCGCCGCCGAACACTGTACCGAGAGATCAATCTGTCGGTGCGCTAGCGCACGGTGGCTATCCGCTAGGTGGCGCATTGTATGGCTCTGGTTCAAGGGTTTGGCCGTAATTTCCACCCTTGGGCTTTTCTGTTTATTTGAGCCTTTGCTCTGCTGGTCGGCATGGCTTGCGGCTCGCACCCACACATGGAGCGACAATGAAAAGCAAAATGGTTTTAACCGATGTGGCAACCCTGCGCACCCAAGCGCGCAAACATATTGAACAGGGCGCCGTCACAGCCGGGTATTCGGCGGATCGCGAAGAAGTACTGCGCTTGCTCAACCAAGCCTTGGCCACCGAAATTGTCTGTGTCTTGCGCTATCGCCGACATCACTTCATGGCCCGTGGCATTGATGCCAAAGGCGTGGCCGAGGAGTTCCTGGCCCACTCCAACGAAGAGCAGCAGCATGCCGACCAGCTTGCTGCGCGGATTGTGCAGCTAGGCGGCGAGCCAGATTTCTCGCCAGACAGCCTGAGCGCCCGCAGCCACGCTGAATACGTCGCTGGCAGCTCCCTAGCCGAGATGATTCGTGAAGACTTGGTGGCCGAGCGTATTGCCATCGACAGCTATCGCGAACTGATCCAGTACCTTGACGAGCAGGACCCAACCACCAGTCAGTTGCTCAAGAGCATTCTGGCGGTCGAAGAACAGCACGCCGACGAGTTGGCCGACTTACTCGACGGTATGTCTTGCTGAGGGACAGTGACGGCTTGACTAGCCATCCACCTTAGGCGCCTGCCGCAACAGTCTTAGGCGCCTTTGGCAGGTCAGGCCGCGAGCAACCCGGGCGACGAGCAAGGCGCTGTTGAACGTGCGCAACATTCGCCCACCAAGCAGCAAACTTGCCACTTGGCTGAGTAGTTGCACGCTCATGGCTGGGCGCGCAGTGAGCAAGCGCATGGTCATGCTGCGTGGGTAAAGTGGGCTGTTGCTGAGGGCTGGTTGCAACTGCTGGGCAATCAGCTCGCGCTGGTTGTGCAGGCGTTGGCGCACGAGTTGCTGGCGCTCGGCCAGCGGCAATAGAGTGTTCATAATTTGCTCTTGAGCAGGGCCAAGTCGGCGTTCAATTCGCCGCGGCTGGCAGCAAAGGCGGCGCCGCCGCGGCGCGCCAGTTGGCGCAAATGCCAACCAGCTAGAGCGATACCGAGGCTAAACAAAGTCAGTAGGCCGCACACCGCGGGCAGCCGCCAAGGCGTCTGCCAACTGAGCAATAACACCACCACGGCCAGCAGCACCAAGGTAACCAAAAGGCAGGCAAACCCCAGCAAGCTGGTCAACCACATCGCCCATAGGCGCTGCTGTTCTTGTGCCCATTCAACCCGCAGCAGTTCTGCGTGCATGCCAGCCTGAGTGAGCAAGGCGCTGCCGCTGGTACGCAGCACGCGCAACAGCGCCAATGAATGAACGACGAAGGCCGCGTTGGCAGAATCGGGTGGCGGTGTAGGCATGATAAGTCTCGCTGGCGAAGGAGTTAACCGCGGCGGGTAAATACCAAACCGAGTACGAAGGCGACGGCCGCTACAGCACCGATGGCTTTCCAAGGCTGTTCGTGGACGTATTCGTTAGTCAGCGCGCCGCTCTTACGTACCTGCTCGGCGACGCTGTTGCTGGCCCCATCAATAGACTCTTTGGCGGCACTGACGCGCGCGCTAAGTGCCGCTTTGGCACGATTAAGGTCATCGCCGGTGAGGGCGGCGGTTTCTTTTAGCAGGTCTTCGATGTCGGTGATGAAATTGCTGAATTCGCGCGACACGCCGGCAGCCATGCTGTCGGCATGCTGCTTGGCGGCGGCAATTGATTTGCTATCGAGTATATGGCTCACGGTGGACTCCGCAGAGTTGGTTGACTTGGACATGGTGGTTTCCTGTCGAGACAAACGGACGTTGTGAACCTCAGCCATGCAGGCATGCCGGCGAGGCGTGTTCAGGTGTTTGCCGCCGATCTTGCTACAGCGACGTGCTCAGCATCGGCGCCAGTCGGGGTGGTGTCTGTTCGTCAGCGAACACAGCTACGCAAATTGCCACGAAAGTCTGGCTGATTGACCAAGTAATGCCTTATGCGCGACAGCGCACCGACGACGCTTGGCCGCGGGCTCATTGTGCTAACGCAACTCCACCAATCAAGCAAAAGGAAGTCAGTGATGAGCCTACCAAGCGTTGAAGAACTTAAAGGCAAATGGAAGCAGCAAGTGGGCTCGGCCAAGGTGGCCTGGGGCAAGTTAACTGAAGATGAACTGCTGCAGTCCGAGGGCCATGCAGAGAAGCTCACGGGCTTGGTGGAAGAGCGTTACGCCATCAGCCATGCCGAAGCGGAAAAACAAGTTAAGAGTTTTTTCGACAAGACCAAGTAATGCCCTGAGCCGCAAAGTTGCCGGTCGGCTTAGCCGGCGGGCAACCGCTCAGCTGCAGATATTCCCCGCGTATGGAGCAACACTATGTACACCCAGCCACGTAAATTACTGATCGCCACAGGCGTTGCCTTGTCGATTGCTGCTATGAGCTGCTCGGCCATTGCCGCCAGCGTATCCCAAGAGGTCACTGACGCCCGCCAAGAAGCGCAGATCTGGACCACTTACACCCTTAGCCCGTATCTGCGCTCGAACGATTTGAGTGTCACGGTACATGAAGGCAAAGCGACCCTGACGGGCACGGTAAACGAAGACGTTAATAAAGACCTGGCCAAGGAAATTGCTCTGGGCGTTAGCGGTATCAAAGACGTCGACAATCAGATCGTCGTGCTCGCCGATTACCAGCCAAAGCCCAGCACCGTACGCAGTTATGGCCAAGCGGTAGATGACGCCACCGTTACTGCGGCAGTTAAGTCCAAGCTGCTGTGGAGCAAGCACACCGACGGGCAGGCCACTGAAGTCGAAACCAAAGCCGGCAAGGTCACGCTGAGCGGTACCTCGGAAAACGCCAAAGCCAAAGAAGCGGCCGGGCGCCTGGCCATCAATACCCCAGGCGTGGTGGCGGTGAGCAACCATCTGGTGGTCAGCGGTGCTGCGCCGAGCGTTGCAGATAAGGCCAAAAGCACGACTAGCAAGCTCGGTAGTGAAATTGCCGATAGCTGGATCACCACCAAGGTTAAGTCGACCTTTTTGTACTCCAGCAATGTCAAAGGCTCGGATGTTGAGGTCACGACCAAAGCGGGTGTGGTCACCCTTAGTGGCAAGGTTAGCAATGGTGCAGAGCGTGCCCTGGCGGTCGAGTTGGCGGACAACGTGCGTGGCGTGAAAAGCGTTAATGCCAAAGCCCTGACGAACTAATTGCTGCCCGCTAACGCTTACCGTTTACGGGTAGTTGCCCAAGCCCTGTGCCTTCTGCGCTAACACGTAGGTCGTCCAGCGCTTGTGCGGTGCCTGTCATATAGCCGTTGCAGTGAGCGCATTGACAGCTGTCAACCGCCGCGCAGCGGTGATGCAATTAAGGAGCATCCACATGTTGAAAACTATCCACCAGCAACCGACTTGCGCGCAGCCGCACTCATCTTGGCGTTTAGCCGGTATCAGTGCTGCGCTGCTACTAATCAGTGCCTGCGCTGCTGCGCCCGTCGCGCCAACGGGCCAATTGCAAGCGGCAGAAAACGCCATTAAGGCCGCCGAGCAGGCCCGTGTAGCCGATTACGCTGCGCCGGAGCTGGCTGAGGCGCGCAACAAACTGAATGCCGCCAACGCCTCCGTGCAATTGAAAGAAATGGACATGGCCCGTCGTTTAGCCGAGCAGGCGCAGGTCGATGCCGAACTGGCACTGGCACGCTCGCAAGCCAGCAAAGCCCAAGTGGTTAACTACCAAATGCTTAAAGGCACGCAAAGCCTCAAACAGGAAATGCAACGCAGCACCGGAGCTCAACAATGAAAACTATCCCGCACACCAGCAAACTGATTGCTCTGGCCGGCGTTTCCCTGCTGCTAGCTGCGTGCTCGGCTGCCCCTGCTAAACCGGCAGGTGCTGAGCAGGTACAAAACAAACTGCTCCAGCTGCAAGCTAACCCGCAGCTGGCGACTCGTGCGTCAATCGACATGCAAGAAGCACAGGCGGCAGTGCAGGCGGCGCAAGAGTTACGCACCGAGGCCGGTATGCTGCAAGGCGAACACTTGGTGTATCTGGCTGACCGCAAGGTCGAAATTGCCAATTCCCGCGCCCAGACCCAGTTCCTCGAAGACCAGCGTCAGCAGCTCATCCAGCAGCGCGAAGGTGCCCGGTTGGACTCGCGCACCCTGGAAGCCGATCAGCTAAAGCGCCAAATTGCTGAACTGAATGCCAAGCAAACCGAGCGTGGCTTGGTGATTACCTTGGGCGATGTGTTGTTTCAGACCGACAAGTCGCAACTTAAAGGTGCAGCGGCGAACAATCTCGACAAGCTGGTGGCGTTTCTGAACAGCAACCCAGACCGTAACGTGCTGATCGAGGGGCACACCGACAACGTTGGCAGTGACGACTACAACCGCAGCTTGTCGCAACGCCGGGCCGAGTCAGTGCGCAGCTATTTGCTCAGTCGCGGTATTGCCGCCAACCGTATAGATGCGTCGGGTAAAGGCGAGAGCTCGCCGGTAGCCAGCAACAACGATGCTACGGGGAGGCAAATGAACCGCCGGGTTGAGGTGATCATCGCCAACCCCGTGGTGCCTGCAACGTAAACCAATGCTGGGAAAGTTGCTGCCGTTTTATCGTTTGTGCGTGAAACAGCAGCAGCCATGGGCTGTCACTAGTTATTAGCGGCTGAATGGGTCGCACACAAGGAGTGAAGAGAGTGAATCGAGTATTGATCGTTACTGGCCATGCCAACGATGCCCAGGCGCTCAGCGAGGCACTTCAGAATGCCAGCGACGGGCCCTATGTGATCGAAACAATCAGCTTGTTGGCGCCAGCTCTACAGCGCATCAGCAGTGGCGAAATAGATGCCGTTTTGTTGGACCTGAGCCTGGCGGACAGTAAGGGTATTGCCACCTTTGATCAGCTGTACGCTGTCGCATCACAGGTTCCGATCTTGATTCTCAGTGGGGTCGAGGAGGCAGAGTTGGCTGCCCTGGCGGTTCAGCGTGGGGCTCAGGGCTATTTGTCCAAAGGCTATTTTGATAGCTACTTAGTGCCGCAAACGGTGTGCAATATTATTCAGCGCAAGGCGGTTGAGGAAAATGTCTTTATTGAAAAAGCGCGCGCCGAAGTAACGCTGAACTCCATCAGCGATGCGGTGATTGGCACCGATATGAATGGCAACGTCGATTACCTGAATGTCGCGGCCGAGAAGATGACCGGTTGGCAGCGCGAAGAAGCACGCGGTAAGCCCATTAGCGTGGTGATGCAGATCATCAAAGGTGCTACCCGTGAACCGCAGCGTAACCCTATTGAACTGGTGCTGGAGAAAGACCAGGAAATGAAACTGATGGCCGGCACCATTCTGATTCGTCGCGATGGTAAAGAGTGCGCCATCGAAGACTCGGCAGCGCCCATTCACGACTCCAACGGTCAGCTCAGTGGTGCGGTAATTGTTTTTCACGACATCACCGATGCCCAAGCCATGGCGTTGAAAATGGCTTATCTAGCCCAGCATGACTTTCTCACTAACCTGCCTAATCGAGTGTTGCTTAACGACCGCATCACTCATGCGATCGTGGTTGCCGAACGGCGCAATTCTCATTTGGCGGTGATGTATCTGGATCTGGACAATTTTAAGCAGATCAACGATTCGCTCGGCCATTGTATCGGCGATCGTTTGTTGCAGTCGGTGGCGCAACGCTTGTCGGCTTGCGTGCGGCGCTCAGACACAGTGAGCCGGCAGGGTGGCGATGAGTTTGTGGTGCTGCTTTCTGAGGACAATAACGCCGAAGATGCGGCCCTCACTGCGCAGAAAATTCTCACCGCTATGAGCATGCCTCATGTGCTGGATGAGCATCAGTTACGGGTTACCACCAGTATTGGCATCAGCACTTACCCGGCTGATGGCCTGAATGCTGAGGCCTTAGTTAAAAGTGCCGACAGCGCCATGTATCAGGCGAAAGAGCGTGGCCGCAATAATTATCAGTTTTTTGCCAGTAACTTGAGTAATCAGTCCGTGACCCGCCAAGCCTTGGAGGTTCAGCTGCGCGTGGCTTTGCAGCGTCGTGAGTTTGTTCTGCACTACCAGCCCAAGTTCAATCTGGCCAATGGCGCCATCACCGGTACTGAGGCCTTGCTGCGTTGGAATCATCCGCAGTTGGGACAGTTGCCGCCGAGTCGCTTTGTTTCGATAGCCGAGAATTGCGGGCTGATTGTCGAGATTGGTCGCTGGGTGCTGCACGAGGCTTGCGTGCAAGCGTGTCTGTGGCGAGATGCTGGTCTGCTCTGCGGACCCATGGCGGTGAATGTATCGGCGCTGGAATTTCGCAGCCAAGACTTCGTTGCCGCTTTGCAGGCCATTCTCAAAGAAACCGGCTTGCCGGCTAGCGCCCTGCAGTTGGAGCTGAGCGAGAGCGCGCTGATGCGCGAGGCGCAAACAAGCATGCAGATATTGCAGCAGCTGCGCGGCCTGGGGGTATTGCTGGCCGTGGACGAGTTTGGCACCGGTTATTCGAGCCTGACCCAGCTGGCGCAGTTTCCGCTGGATGTGCTGAAAATTGATCAGTCCTTTGTGCAAACGCTCGACGTGCAGGACGACAACCGGGTGATCGTTAGCGCCCTGATCGCCATGGGCAATAGCCTTAAGCTGCGCTTGGTGGCTGAGGGCGTGGAGAATCCCGCGCAACTGGCGTTTCTCAAGGGCCAGCATTGTGAGGAAGGCCAGGGTTTCTTTTTCAGCCCGCCCTTGGCGGCTGAACGGCTCTCGGCTTTGCTGATGCGAGGTATGCCTGCGTTGGCTTTGAGTGGTTGTGAAGTGGGTCTTTAGTGCTTGTTAGTAAGCCGGCTGGGTGAACTAGAGCAACTCGGTGTAAATGTCGGTCAACGCGGCGTAGCACTCGCAGGCGCTATCTTCTAAACCTTGGCGTGACAGCACCTGGATGTCGCCGCGGCTGTAGTGAATCAAGCCGCGTTGTTGCAAAACTCCGGCGGCGATGGTGACAGCACTGCGCTGCACACCGAGCATGTTGGCGAGAAACTGATGGGTCAGGTGAAAGCCGTCACTGTGGGCGCGGTCGTGGCTCATCAACAGCCAGCGCGCCAAGCGCGCGTCCACTTCATGAAAGCGATTACAGGCAGCAATTTGTCCCAGCTGGGCAAACACTACATAGAGATATCGATTGAGTAGGCGCAACCAACATGGGTTGCTGCGTAACTCTTGGCGAAACAGTGCGGCGGGCATGCGCAGGGCGGTGCCCGAGCCCTGCACGAGCGCCCGCAGGGGCACACGGTTGACGCCTAAGGCGAGCATACCGCCGAGCATGCCCTCATTGCCGATCAGGCCCAACTCCAGCGGCGGGTGACTGTTGATCTCGGTGACCAGCGAGATAAACCCAGTGAGGGGGAAATAAACATGACGGAACTGTTGCCCGCGCTCACAGAGCACACTGCCGAACTCTAAGTGAACGGTTTCGCAGCGCTGTAGAAAAAGCTCCTGGCCTTTGCTGGGTAAGCCTTCGATCAGGTGGTTAACCACCGGTAGTGAGTTGACACTCGACATTCAGTTGTCCTGCAGCACAAATCCAGCCAAACATTGGCGCGTGATGGGTGCCAATGCCATTACGCTACTGCAGGGTGCAACACGCTAATCATGTGGGTCTGTTCGCTAGAGCACGCAGTGCCTAAGACCGGCTAGGCCATTTGTTTTTTAGTCTGCTGATTCATATGGTAGGGCAGCAAGCGGTCAGTTTCTTGTTTGACCACGGCATAACACTCACAACATAAGGACTCCAGTTTTAAGCGATCGAGCACGGTGATATGCCCACGGCAGTAGTCGATAACGCCGAGTTTTTGCAGCTTGCCGGCTGCCTCGGTCACACCTTCACGGCGTACCCCGAGCATGTTAGCGATCAGCTCTTGGGTCATGGTTAATTTGTTGTCAGACAGGCGGTCGAGGGACAGCAACAGCCAACGGCACAGCTGTTGGTCAATCGAGTGGTGACGGTTGCAGACCGCAGTTTGCGCCATCTGGGTAATCAACGATTGGGTGTAGCGCAACAGCAGTAACATCAACTCGGAGTGAAGATTAAACTCATCTTTGAGTTGCTGTCCCGGCATGCGGTAGGCGGAACCTGCGCTTTGCACCACGGCGCGGCTGGGGGTGCTTTCGCCACCCATAAACAGTGATACGCCAACAATACCTTCATTGCCGACCACCGAGATTTCCGCAGAGGCACCGCTTTCCATCACATACAGCAGAGAGACAATTGAGTCGGTGGGGAAATACACATAACGCATGGTGTCCCCCGACTCGTACAGCACCTTACCCAGTGGTAGTGGCACCAATTCTAGCCGTGGGAACAGCCGTTGCTGGATAGCTGGGGGAAGGGCGGCGAGCAGAAAATTTTGCAGCGGAGACATGACAAAGACCATCCTGTTAAATGCGAAAACCGCTTCCTGTCGGGCATGGTAAGTCTAGGGGGGAAGCTTTCTATGTACGGTAACGCACATAGAAAGTGACTTCGCGTTGAATTTGAGCAAATAACCCAGTTATGTGCGCTGGCGTACCGAGTGGACGGGCAATTGCGCTCACATTGCAGCCTTATGCAGCGCACTGTGCGGCTGCATTGGCTTTACGGAGATTGACGCCATGCTGCAAACCATTGCAATTATCTTGTTGGTTCTCTGGGTCCTAGGCCTGGTTTCGTCCTACACCATGGGTGGTCTGATCCACATTCTTTTGGTGGTGGCGATTGTCATGATACTGGTGCGGTTTATTCAAGGACGGCGCGTCCTCTAGCCCCCAGCAACGGCCATTAACAATCAACCAGAGGCGTAGCCATTGCGTTGATTGTCGGCGCCGTTTTGGCGCTGACCTATGGCCGCTTCACCTGCAGCAAACAAACTAATACAACCAATATTGCTGCGCGGCATCTTCCGGCTGCTAAAGAGTCACGCAAACGCTGGTGGTGCAGATGAGCTGATTGGTCAGGGCAGTGTTCGCTTGGGCCAGCTACCAACGTTTCTATAACTGTCATTACTTAAGGAATTAACATG